>NZ_JBJGYW010000008.1:0-167140 GCF_054050215.1 Geodermatophilus sp. SYSU D01186
GGGCCGGCCGTCTGCCGGCCCGCCCCCGTGCGTTCTCGCCTCCGATCCTCCCAGCCCGGGCAACTAGACGTGCGCGGGCACCGCGGTGAGGTCGGGGGCGTCCACCCCGTGCAACGTCTCGGTGGCGTCCACGTAGTCCCGGCCGGCCACCGGGATGTCGGCCTCTCCCGGGAACCCCCCGTCGGCCGGGCGCGGCGGCGTCTCCGCGGCGACGCCCCCGGCGTCGGAGGTGCGGGTGGGCCGGGTGCATGTGAACGTGGTCCTGCCCCGGGCGAGGTTGGGGCCGACGGCAGTGGCGCGGATCCGCGGCGTGCTGCGGCGGCCGTTGTCGGACTCCCAGCTGTGCGTGGTGAGCGTGCCGTGGACGATCACCGGGTCGCCCTTGCTCACGCTGCCGGAGACGTTGCCCGACAGCTCGTTCCAGCACTCGACGTCGACCCAGAAGGTGCCGGAGTCGACGAACTCCTGGCTGCGGCTGTCGAAGCGGCGGGCGGTGGAGGCCATGCGGAAGTTGGTCACCGGGGTGCCGCCCTCCGGGCGGTAGCGGCGGGGGGCGTCGACGACGTTGCCGACGACGGTGACGATCGTGTCGTTCACGGTGCTCCTCGGGTGTGCAGCGCCGGGACGGCGCGTCCGGCGCGGTGCCGGTGTGCGACCGACCCTCGACGCCGCAGCGCCCGGGCGGCGTCGCCCGCCGGGATCTGTGGACGGCAGCGGCGCCTGTGGACGACCGGAGCCGTCGGCGCAGCGGGAGCTGGTCCACTGCGGGCGTGATCGCCTCACCCGCGCCGCCCGCGCACCGCCCACGCCCGGGCCGACAGGCTGATGGAGCCGTCGACGTCGGTGGGGAGGCGTTCGCGCAGCGCCTCGCGGAGGGCGGTGCGCTGCTCCTCCCCGAGCGACGCCACGTAGGCCGGCGCCGGTCCCGTCCGGCCGAGGAAGGGGGTCCAGTAGTCGTCGAAGCCGGTGAAGACGGTCGCCACGACGATGGCGTCGACCGCGACGTCCGCGAACCCGCCGGCGAACAGGTCGCGCAACGGGCCGGGCCGGCACCAGCCCGACCGGCGCCCCTCGTCGAGGTCCCGCGCGGCGGGGTCCAGGTCCACGGCGGCGTCCCAGAAGAACCGCAGGAGCTGCATGCCGTCGGCGTAGTCCCACACGTAGGCGGCGACCACACCCCCGGGCCGGACCACCCGCCGCATCTCCGCCACGCCGGCGGCCGGGTCGGGCACGAAGTTGAGCACCAGGCCGGAGACCACCGCGTCGACCGACGTGTCGTCCATCGGCAGCGCCTGCGCGTCCCCCTCGCGGAACGACGCCCGCCCGTCGGGAATCTGCGCCCTGGCGAGGGCCAGGAAGGCGGGCGAGGGGTCCACGCCCAGCACGCTGCCCGGCGCGCAGCCGGCGAGCACCGCTCCGGTCAGCGCGCCGGTACCGCAGCCGACGTCCAGCCACGCGCGGCCGGCCGGCACGTCGAGCCCGGCCAGGAACCCCGGGGCGACCGCACGGCTCCACCGGCCGATGTACGCCTCGTAGGCGGATGCCCCCGCCCACGGTCCCGCCGCAGCGGTCGTCTCGCTCACGGGGCACCTCCCGACGGGGGACGACGGTGCGCCGGTCATCCTCGTCCCGCCCGCGCGGCCGGCACCAGCAGTGCGGTGCCGACCGGCCCGGCACCCCGCGGGGTGGCACGGTCCAGTGCGATGATCGGCAGTCGAGCGCCCGTAGCTCAGCGGATAGAGCAGGTGCCTTCTAAGCACTTGGTCGCAGGTTCGATCCCTGCCGGGCGCGCTTCCGACCGCCCGAGCCCGGTCAGGTGCGTTCCGGCGGGTGCGCGGCCAGGAACGCCCGGGCCCGCCGCTCGTCCCGTCGGATGGCGGGCACGGCGAAGGCCGCGGTCCCCGCCAGGACCACCGCCGCGGGGACCCGCCACCAGGCCGGAGAGGCGATCAGCAGCCCCAGCCACATCGCCAGCAGCCCCGTGGTCAGCGGGACGACGTGCCGCTGCTGGAGCAGTCCCTCGGCCAGCTCGCGCGCCAGTGGGAGCCGGGCCGGGTCGACGGGCGCGGTGCCGCGCACCTGCGCCAGCAGTTCCTTGCGCTGCCGGGACGTGAGTGCCCACAGCGGGCTGCGCCAGGCACCGCGGCGTCGCGCCGCGCGCCACTGCCGGACGACCGCGACGCCCGCGACCACGAGCCCACCGGTGGCGAGGGCGAACCCGAGGACCGCGAGCCAGGCGGGGACCTCGGCCGGCTCCGACCCGGACGCGAGCACGACGGCGACCCCGATCACCGCTCCCACGACGCCGGAGAGACCCGCGACGACGAGCAACTGCCGCCACATCGACCGGCGCGCCCGCCGCCGCGCCGACCGCGCCGGCGCCGGACCGAGCAGCGCCTCGGCCTCGGACCAGCGGGCGTCGTCGGCGGGGGTGGGACGGTCGGCGGTCACCCCCGCAGCCTGGCGGGGACGACGGGTCGCGGACGTCCCACCGTGGCCGGTTCCCCCGGCCGGGTGACGGCTCGGCTGGACACGAGGAGGGCGGTGCCCCCGGCGCCACCGCCCTCGCACGTGCGGCCGGCGTCAGCGCTCGGCCGGCGGCACCCAGCCGATCGCCGGGGCCACGTGCCGCACGATCGTCTCCAGCAGGCGGGCGTTGTAGTCCACGCCCAGCATGTTCGGCACGGTGAGCAGCAGGGTGTCGGCCTCCCGGACGGCGGCGTCCTTGGCCAGCTCCTCGGCCAGCTGGTCGGGCTCGCCGACGTAGCTCTTGCCGAACCGCGCTCGCACCCCTTCCAGCAGGCCGACCTGGTCGTCGCCGGACCGCTCGCCGAAGTACTGCCGGTCCAGGTCGGTGACGATCGGCATCACGCTGCGGCTCACCGACACCCGCGGCGTCCGCTCCCAGCCCGCGTCGGCCCAGGCCGCCCGGTAGCGGGCGATCTGCTCGGCCTGCAGCTCGTCGAAGGGCACACCGGTGTCCTCGACCAGCAGCGTCGAGCTCATCAGGTTCAGTCCCTGGCGCGCCGTCCACTCGGCGGTCGCGCGGGTTCCCGACCCCCACCAGATGCGCTCGGCCAGGCCCGGCGACTGCGGCTGGATCGCCAGCCGGCCGGTCATCCCGCCGGTCATCTGCGGATCGGCGTCCACCACCGGCTGACCGGAGATCGCGGCGAGGAACAGCGCGGTCTTCTGCCGCGCGAAGTCGGCGTCGGTCGCCCCCTCGGCGGGGACGTACCCGAAGGCCTCGGAGCCGCGCAGCGCCGTCTCGGGTGACCCCCGGCTGATGCCGAGCTGGAGCCGGCCGTCGGCGAGCAGGTCGGTGGCGGCGGCCTCCTCGGCCATGTACAGCGGGTTCTCGTACCGCATGTCGGTCACGCCCGTGCCGACCTCGATCCGGCTGGTCCGCGCGGCCATCGCGGCCAGCAGGGGGAACGGGGAGGCCAGCTGCCGCGCGAAGTGGTGCACGCGCACGTAGGCGCCGTCCACACCGAGCTCCTCGGCGGCGACCGCCAGTTCCACGCTCTGCACCAGGGCGTCACGGCCGGTGCGCACCTGTGATCCGGGGACCGGCTGCCAGTGCCCGAAGGACAGGAAACCGATCCGCTTCGGGAAGCCGTCCATCACTCCACCTCTCTCGTCGTCCGCGGAGCCAAGCGCGGCGGAGGGGCCGGGTGTTCCCGGCGGACACCGCCGGGGGACGACGGCCACAGCGGCGTCCCACCGGTCACACCAGCCGCCGACACCACTTGTCGTCACTCAATGTGTTCAGTTGACCACGACTCTCCGACGAGAGGTTCCGTCACTTGACGGCATCGGTCCCTCACCCTGGACCGGTGAACCTGAGCGCTCCCGACGTACCGCGGCCCCGGGCAGGCACCCCCGGCGCCGCCGCCGGCTCGCGGCTCCGCGCCATCGACACCCTGCTGGCCGACCGCGGCCAGCTCTTCCGCGCGCTGTTCCTCGCCGCGCCGATCCCCAAGGCACTCGTCGACCTCGACGGGCACCTCCTCGTGGTCAACGAGGCGCTGTGCTCGATGACGGGGCGCGCGGCCGAGGACCTCGTCGGCCGGCACGTCGACCTGCTCGCCCACCCGGACGAGGCGCCGGTCCCCGACCTGCCGCCGGCCCCCGAGGGCCCGCTGGACCCGTGGCTGCGGCTGGACGGCGAGCGGCGGCTGCGCCGGGCCGACAACAGCGAGCTGTGGGCGATGCAGTCCCACGAGGTGATCCACACCAGCACCGGCGCGCCGCACTTCGTCGTCCTGTCGCTGGTCGACGTCACCGACCGGCGCCGCGCGGAGGAGGACCTCGTCCGCCGGGCCTACACCGACCCGCTGACCGGCCTGCCCAACCGCCGGGCCCTCGGCGAGCGCCTCAACCACGCGCTGGCTCTCTCCCGCCGCCGCGGGCTGCAGGTCGGCCTGGTGCACCTGGACCTCGACCGGTTCCAGGCGGTCAACGACGTCCTCGGCCACGAGGCCGGCGACCAGCTGCTCATCCAGGTCGCCGACCGGCTGCGGTGGAGCACCCGCGTGGAGGACACCGCGGTGCGGCTGGGCTCGGACGAGTTCCTGATCCTCGCCGAGGACGTCGAGGACCTCGAGGGCCTGCGCGCGCTGGCCGACCGGCTGCTGTCGGTGCTCGACGACCCGTTCCTCATCGGCGAGCGGGAGATCGTGCTGTCGGCGAGCGTCGGCCTCACCCTCGGCTCCGACGTCGCCCCCGACGACCTGCTGCGCCAGGCGCACAACGCGCTCACCCGCGCCCAGGCCGACGGCAGCCGGGCCCGCATCGAGGTGCACGACGGCGTGCTCAGCGACAGCGAGATCGACCAGCTGCAGCTGGAGGCCGACCTGCGGCACGCGCTGGACTCCGACGAGCTGCGGCTCTTCTACCAGCCGATCGTGGCGCTGGCCGACGAGACGCTGCTCGGCTACGAGGCACTCATCCGCTGGCAGCACCCCACCCGCGGGCTGCTGCCCCCGGGCGCGTTCATGGACGCGGCCGAGGACAACCGTCTGACCTCCAAGCTCGGTGCGTGGGTGCTGCGCCGCGCCTGCGTGGACGCCGCGACCTGGCCAGCCGGGCTGCGCGTGCACGTCAACATCTCCGCCCGGCACCTGGCCGAGCCCGGGTTCGCCGAGCTGGTGACCGACGCCCTCGCCGAGTCCGGCCTCCCGCCGGAGCGGCTGGAGCTGGAGATCACCGAGTCGACCGCGCTGTTCGCCGCCGAGGCGACGCTGCAGGCGGTGTCGGAGGTGACCGACGCCGGCGTCACCCTGGCGCTGGACGACTTCGGCACCGGCTACTCGGCGATCACCGCCCTGCACCGGCTGCCCATCCACACGGTGAAGATCGACCGCTCGTTCGTCGCCGACGTGGTGACCGAGCCCTCCACCGCGGCGCTGGTCCAGGGGCTGGTCCAGCTGGGCCTCGGCATGGGCCTGCAGGTCATCGCCGAGGGCATCGAGGACCTCGACCAGGCCGACTGGCTGCGCGAGCACGGCTGCGTGATGGCCCAGGGCTACGCCTTCGGCCGCCCCGCCCCGCTGCCCGGTCCCGCGCCGACGACCGAGGACGTCGAGCTGGCGGGGACGATGCCGCCCGGGACGGTCACCGTCGAGGACGTCCTGGCCGCCGAGCACGCACTGGTCGTGGAGGAGATGGAGTACATCGACCCGGCCGTGGACCTCGGCCCGCCGTCCGGCCCCGCGCTGCGGCTGGTCCGCGACCCGGAGCCCGACGGCGACCCGGACGCCGACCCCGACGAGGACGACGACCGGGACTGAGTCAGGCCCGCGGCAGCGCCAGCGGGACCGGCCGCTTGGCCGCGCGGCCGTCGCCCGAGGAGCGGCCGCGCAGCCGGCGGGCGATCCACGGCGCGACGAAGCCGCGCACCCACGCCGCCTCCTCGGCCAGCGCCGCCCGGAACGCCCGCCGCGGCTGCGGGGCCAGCGGCTGCCGCCAGTCGTCGCCGACGGGCAGGCCGAGGGCGGTGGCGGCGGCCAGCGCCGTGCGGCGGTGGCCCTCGTCGGTGAGGTGGATGCGGTCGCTGTCCCACATCCGCCAGTCCTGCACCCACTCCGCGCCCCACTGGTCGAGGACGACGGCGCCGTGCCGGGCCGCGATCGACCACAGCGACGCGTTGAACACGGCGACCCGTCCCCGGGTGCGGCGGATGATCGGCGTCTGGCGCGGGTCGACGCCCGTGGCCAGCAGCACGTCGGCACCCGCGGCGCGGAACCGGGCGACGGCGTCCTCGAGGACGGCGGCCAGCCGGTCGGGGTCCGCGCCCGGGCGCAGCAGGTCGTTGCCGCCGGCGACCAGGCTCACCAGGTCCGGCTGCGCGTCCAGCGCCACCGGCACCTGCTCCTCGACCACCTGTGGCAGCAGCCGTCCCCGGACGGCGAGGTTGGCGTACTCCACGTCGCCGTCGGCCGCCGCCGCCAGGTGCTCGGCCAGCCGGTCGGCCCAGCCGCGGTACTCCCCCGGCCGCTGCGGGTCGGGGTCACTGAGCCCCTCGGTGAAGGAGTCGCCGAGGGCGACGTAGCGGCGCCAGGTGGTACGGGAGGGCTCGAGCTGCACGACCTCCACTCCAGCACGGCCCCGGGGAGCCCCGCTGACCACGGGTGGGGTGAGGCACCACACAGGGCGCCGGGCCTGCGACGACGCGACGATGGGTGGGTGCGCACCGACGTCGCGGCGGCCCTGACGATCTCCTCCCCCGCCCCGGCGACGGCGCTGCTGCAGGTGGCCGCCGCCACCCCGCTGGAGGAGCAGCTGACCGTGCTGTGCGACGGCCGGCCGCTGGCGGTCGAGGAGTTCGCCGCCGGCGAGGCCCGGGTGCACCGCGTGGAGCTGGGCGAGGGGACGACGACGGTCGCCTACACCGCCGCGGTGGAGGGCGACGGCCCGCCGCGGCCGGTCACGCCGGCCGCCTGGGCGGAGGCGCTGCGGCCGAGCCGCTACTGCCCCAGCGACCAGCTGGAGGGCTTCGCCTCGACCGAGTTCGACCGCTCCCTCCCGCGCGCCGAGCTGGTCGAGACCGTGGCGGCCTGGGTGCACGACCGGCTGGTCTACACCCCGGGCGCGAGCCGGCCGGTCGACACCGCCGTCGACACCCTGCTGGCCGGCCGGGGCGTGTGCCGCGACTACGCGCACCTGACGGTGACGCTGCTGCGTGCCCTGGAGGTGCCGGCCCGACTGGTCGCCGTCTACGCGCCCGGGCTGGACCCGATGGACTTCCACGCCGTCGTCGAGGCCGACGTCGACGGCACCTGGCACGTGGTGGACGCCACCCGGCTGGCGCCGCTGCGGTCGCTGGTGCGGATCTGCGCCGGCCGCGACGCCGCCGACACCGCCTTCCTCACCACCCTGGGCGGGGTGGCCCGGTTCGAGTCGATGACGGTGACCGCCACCGTCGACGGGGGACTCCCGCAGACCACCACGGCGCCGCACCCGCTGCCCTGAGAGGCTGGCCGGCATGCGGACGACGAGCAGCCGAGAGGTCTACCGGAACCCGTGGATCCGGGTGCGCGAGGACCAGGTCGAGCGGCCCGACGGGTCGACCGGGATCTACGGCGTCGTGGAGAAGCCGCACTTCGCGCTGGTGCTGCCCGCCGAGCGCGACGGGTTCTGGCTGGTCGAGCAGTTCCGCCACCCGGTCGGCCGGCGGGCCTGGGAGTTCCCGCAGGGCACCTGGTCCCACGGGGCCTCCGGCGGCGCCGAGGAGCTGGCCCGGGCCGAGCTCGCGGAGGAGACCGGCCTCCGGGCCGGCGCGATGCGCCACCTCGGCCACCTGGACCTCGCGCCGGGGCTGTCCACCCAGGAGTTCGACGTCTGGCTGGCCACCGACCTGACCCCGGGCCCGACCGCGCGCGAGGCCACCGAGGCCGACATGCGCTGCGACTTCGTCCCCGAGGTGGAGCTGCGGGCCAGGATCCGGGACGGCCGGTTCACCGACGGCCCGAGCCTGGCCGCCTACAGCCTGCTGCTGCTCGACCGGGGCTGAGCCGGCTCCGCCGGGGGCTCGCCGTCCAGCCCCGGCCAGCGACGCGGGGCGGCGTACCGCCGACGGGCCGCGCGGATCCCCCGCCCGGCGGCCCGGACCACGCCCAGCTGGCCGGCACGGGACAGCGGGTGACGGCGTCGCACCGCGGCCCCGTCGCGGCGGCCGTCCTTGGCGTTGACGAAGTCGAGCACGTCGAGGTCCAGGATCTCGTCGAAGTGCTCCCAGCGCTCCGCCCGGCGCCGGGCGGCGTCGACCGCGCGGTTCGCCCGAGGACGGCGTCGCTCGTCGTAGGCGGTGAGGGCCTTGGTCAGGTCGCGGTGCTCGGCCAGGGCGTCGGCCAGCGCCACGGCGTCGGTCATGGCCAGGCGGGTGCCCGAGGCCCAGGTGAAGTGGGAGGCGTGGGCGGCGTCCCCCATGAGGGCGATGTTGTCGTGCCACCAGGTCTGGTTGGTCATGTGCGGGAAGCGCTGCCACGTCCCCGGGTCACCGCTGGTCCGACCGGTCAGCGGCCGGCCGTGCAGCACCTCGGCGAAGACCCCGGACAGCAACGTCAGCCCGTCCGCGCCCGGCAGCGTGTCCAGCCCCAGGCCGTGCCACGTCTCCGGCGTGCACTCCACGACGCAGGTGCTGGTGGTGCGGCTGGACGGGTAGGCGTGCATCCACACCCACCCGGCACCGGTCCGCTCGAAGGCGAACGTGATGCGTGGGAACACGTGGTCCGTGCCGAGCCAGAGGTAGCGGTTGCGGCCGTACGTGGTCGTCGTCCCGAAGGCGTCTCCGCACTGCCGCCGGACCCGGCTGCCCACGCCGTCGGACGCGACGACCAGGTCCGCGTCCGCGACCTCGGCGAGGTCTCGGACCTCCCGCCCGAACTCGACCTCCGCGCCGAGGTCGACGGCGCGGCGGGCGAGGACGTCGAGGAGTGCCGACCGCTCCAGGGCGGAGCGGTAGTGCGAGAAGTACGCCGACCGCCCCTCCTTCCACCACTCCTGTTCCTCCCAGCTCACCGAGCGGGCGTGGACCTCCCGGGCACCGGGCAGGTCGTTGGCGAACAGCAGGTCCATCATCCGCTCGGAGTAGGTCACGCCCCACCCGGACGTCGCCCCGGGGACGTACCGCTCGATCACCCGCACCGCGAGGTCGGGATCGCGTCTCCGGGCGCAGATGGCGAAGAACAGGCCCGCCGGCCCACCGCCCACGCAGACGACGTTCATGCGCCCGGGGTCCCTTCCGCTGAGGACGTTCCGACTGAGGCCGTTCCGACTGAGGACGCCCCGACGAGGTGGGGCGCCGCGGCCGGGCGGCCGCCGTCCCGCCAGTGGCCGCGGGCGTGGTTCCAGCGCGACAGGACCAGCGCCTGCCGACGCGCGACTCGCACCGGACGCAGCTGGCGGGCCAGGGTGCGCGGGCGGTAGCGCCACAGGTCCTCGGGCGGACAGCCCTTCCTGGCGGTGATGTAGTCGATGACGTCGTACTCGAGCAGCCGGTCGACGTTCTCCGACCGCTCCGCCCGGTGCTGTCCGCTCTTCACGGCGCGGTCCATGAGCGGCCGGCGCTGGGCCTCGTAGGCCTCCACTGCGCGTGGCAGGTCGCCGTGGGCGGCCAGGGAGTCGGCCAGGGTCGCCGCGTCGGTGATCGCGTACCGGGTACCCGAGCCGCGGGTGTAGTGCACGGCGTGGGCCGCGTCGCCCATGAGGACGACGTTGCCGTGCCGCCACGTCCGGTTGGTCAGGTGCTTGAAGCACAGCCACCGCGCCGGCTCGCCGCGGGGGCTCCCGTACAGCCGCCCTCCGGCCAGGGCGTCCCGGAAGACGCCTTCGAGGAGGCGCAGACACTCGTCGGAGGCCATCCGGTCCAGTCCCAGGCCCGTCCAGGTCTCCGGCTTGCACTCGACGACGCACGTGCTGATCGGGCCTCGAGCCGGGTAGGAGTGGATCCAGATCCACCCGGCGGGCGTCCGCTCCCACACGAACGTGATGAACGGGAACCGGTGGTCGGTGCCGAGCCAGGCGTAGCGGTTGCGTCCGACGACGACCCGCGTGCCGAAGGCGTCGACGAACTGCTGGCGGACCCGGCTGTTGACGCCGTCCGACGCCACGACGAGGTCGGCGTCGGCGAACGGCGTGACGTCGGTGACCTCCTGCCCGTACTCGACCTCCACGCCCAGCTCCACCGCGCGCCGCGCCAGGACGTCCAGGAGGGTCGCCCGCTCGATGCCCGAGACGGTGTGGGGCAGGTAGACGGACCGCCCGTGGAGGCGGAACTCCTGCTCGTGCCAGGTGACCGACCGGGCGCGGATCTCCCGTGCGCTCTCGGGGTCGTGCTCGTAGAGCAGGTCCAGCAGTTCGTCGGGGTACGTGACACCCCAGCCGAAGGTCTCGCCGGGCGGGTTGCGTTCGAGGACCCTGACCCGACTGCCCGGATCCCGCCTCTTCGTGCAGATCGCGAAGTAGAGCCCGGAGGGTCCGCCGCCGACGCACACCACGTCCATGCGTCCCGAGGATGGCCCGGACGGCCCCGGCGGGACAAGGCGTCCGGGCGCGTCAGCCGCGGTACGCCTCCAGCAGCCGCAGCCAGACCTCGCTCATCGTGGGGAAGGCCGGGACGGCGTGCCACAGCCGGGCGATCGGCACCTCGCCGACCACCGCGACGGTCGCCGCGTGCAGCAGCTCGGCCACGCCCGGCCCGACCAGGGTGACCCCCAGCAGCACCTCGCGCTCGGGATCCACCACGGCGACCGCCGTCCCGGTGTAGCCGTCGGCGTGCAGCGACGCCCCCGCGACGTGCCCGATCGGGTACGTCACGACGCGGTGCGGCACCCCGGCCTCGGCCGCCGTGGCCCGGGTCAGGCCGACGCTGGCGATCTGCGGCTCGGTGAAGACCACCGACGTCGTCGCCCGCCGGTCGGCGGTGGCCGCGGTCGGCGACCAGTCGGCCGTCGACACCGCCTCGCCGCGGGCACGGGCCACGATCGCCGCGCCGGCCTGCCGCGCCTGGTACTTGCCCATGTGGGTCAGCTGCCGGCGGCCGTTGACGTCGCCGACGCCGTAGAGCCACGGCAGGCCCCGGACCTGCAGCGAGTCGTCGACGTCGAGGTACTCCCCCGGCGTCAGTCCCACCGTCTCCACGCCGACGTCGGCGGTGCGCGCCCGCCGGCCGACGGCGACGAGCACCTCGTCGCCGCGCCGCTCGCCGTCGGTGCACCGCAGCACCACCTCGTCGCCCTCCCGGGAGGCGGCCACCACGTCGGTGTCCAGCCGGACGTCGACGCCGCGGTCGCGCAGCGCGGCGGCCACCGCTGCCCCGGCCTCGGGCTCCATGTCGTCGAGCAGCCGCTCCCCGCGCTGCAGCAGGGTGACCCGGGTGCCGAGCGCCTGCCACGCCGTGGCCATCTCGCAGCCGACGTACCCACCACCGAGGACCAGCAGCCGGCCGGGGGCCTCCTTGGCGCTGGTGGCCTCGCGCGGGGTCCACGCGCCGACGTCGCGCAGCCCCTCGATCGGCGGGACGGCGGCCTCCGAGCCGGTGCAGACCGCGACCGCGTGCCGCGCCGTGAGCCGGGTGGTCGTCCCGTCGGCGGAGGCGACGACCACCGCGCGCTCGCCGTCGAGCCGGCCGGTGCCGCGCAGCAGCGCGATGCCAGCGCCGTCGACCCACTGCGCCTGCGGGGTGTCGTCCCAGGAGTGGGTGAAGCCGTCGCGGCGGGCGAGGGTGGCGGCGACGTCCTGCTCGCCGGTGACCGCCTGCCGCGCGCCGTCCACGGCCCGCGCCGCGGCGAGGGCCTCGGTGCCGCGCAGCAGCGCCTTGCTCGGCATGCACGCCCAGTACGAGCACTCGCCGCCGACCAGCTCGGCCTCCACGAGCGCCGCGGTCAGGCCCCCGCGGACGACGGCGTCGGCGACGTTCTCCCCGGTGGAGCCGCCCCCGAGGACGACGACGTCCACCACCAGCTCCGCAGCGACCACCGTCACCGGTTCGCTCCCGCGGGACGCTCCGCTCCTCGCTCGTTCCTCGCTGCGATGCTCGCGTCCCTGTCCGCTCACCCGTCGCATCCTGGCGGTGTGGTCGACTGGCCGCCATGCCGGTCGACCCCGCCACGTTCGCCGACGCGCTCCGCCAGTACGCCGCCGGGGTGTGCCTGATGACCGTGCAGGACGACATCGACGACGTCGGCACCACCGTCACCTCGGTGATGAGCGTGTCGGCCGACCCGCCGCTGGTCGCGGTCGGGCTGACCGCGGGCGGCTACCCGGCGGAGGTGCTCGAGGCGGTGGGCACCTGCGCGCTGACCGTGCTCGCCGCCGGGCACGCGATCGTGGCGTCGCGGTTCTCCTCCGCCGGGCGGCCCAGCGCCCGTCACCTGCTGGAGTCCCTGCCCTGGACCCGGGCCCCGGGCAGCGGGGGCATCGTGCTGAGCGGGGGGCTGGTCGCCCTGGACTGCCGGCTGGAGCGGCTGGTCGACGCCGGAGACCACGTGCTGGCCCTGCTGGGCGTCGAGGAGGTGCTGGCCGGGGACGCCGCCGCTCCGCCCCTGCTCCGGCACCGGGGCCGCTACGTCGACGACAGCGGCGCCGCGGCCGGTCGCGCCTGACCGCGCGGTGAGAACCGGTTGTCACATCCGCGGCCCCGGCGGTGCTGTAGGGGCATGGAGCTCATCCGGCCCGGAGGACCGGCCGCCGCCCTCCCGGTCCCGGGCAGGGTGCGCGGCGCACGAGGGAGGGGCGGCGTAGCGGTGTCGAGTCCCGCCGCGCGCGGTGCCGTGCGCACCGACCTGGCCGACGTCTTCCGCAGCCACTACCCGCGGGTTGTCGCCGTCGCCGCCCGGGTGCTCGGCTCCCGCGACTCCGCCGAGGACGTCGCGCAGGAGGTCTTCCTCTCCTTCGGCCGCTCCTCGGTGCCGGCCGCCGAGGCCGGGGGCTGGCTGACCGTCGCCGCGACCCACACCGCGCTCAACCTGCTCCGCTCCGGCCGGCGTCGCAGCGCCCGTGAGGTGGCCGCCGGGCCCGGTCCGGCCGTCGTCCCCGACGTCGCCGAGACCGTGATCACCGGCGAGGAGCGCAGCTCGGTCCGGGCCGCGCTGGGCCGGCTGCCGCACAAACAGGCGGCCGCGCTGGTGCTCCGGCACAGCGGCCTGAGCTACGCCGAGGTCGCCGCCGCACTCGACATGTCCCCAGGGAGCGTGGGCACCACCGTGCGCCGCGCCGAGTCCGTCCTGCTCGAGGAGCTGAACCGCCATGCGTCACCCGAGTGAGGGCGTCCTGCGCCGACTGGTCGACGAGCCGGCCGGCGTGACCGACGCCGACCGCGCCCACGTCGCCGGCTGCCCGGCGTGCCTGGGTGCACTGGAGACCGCCCGCGCCGACGCCGAGCTCGTCGGCTCCGCGCTCGCCCCCGCGGGCTCCGCGACCGTCGACACCGACGCCGCCTGGGCCCGCCTCTCGGCGACCGCCGCGGCGCCCGCGACGACCGCCGGCGCCCGTCGTCCGGTGGCTCCCGCGGCGCGCGGCCGGTGGTGGACGACGGTCCGCAAGCCCGCCGTGGCCGCGGTGAGCGCGGTGGTGCTGGTGACCGGCGCCGGCGTCGCGGCGGCCAACGACTGGCTGCCGATCTTCCAGGCCGAGCGCGTCGACCCGGTCGAGGTGAGCGCCACCGACCTCGTCCAGGTGCCCGACCTCTCCGCCTACGGCGACCTGGAGGTCACCCAGGAGCCGGACCCGCAGCAGGTGCCCGACGCCGCGGCCGCGCGCGAGCGGACCGGCCTGGACGTCCCCGAGGTCGCCGACCTGCCCGACGGCGTGACGGGGGAACCGGCCTACCAGGCGGCGGGGGTCCTCGACGCCACGTTCACCTTCTCGGCCGACAAGGCCGCGCAGGCCGCGGCCGCGGAGGGCGAGGTCCTGCCTCCGGCGCCCGCGGGGATCGACGGCAGCCGGCTGCGGCTGCAGGCCGGTCCGGGCGTCGCGACCGTCTGGTCCCAGCCGACCGGCGTGCCGACGCTCGTCGTCGCCCGGGTCGGCGCCCCCCGCGTGGACTCCTCGGGCGTCCCGTTCGAGACGGTGCGCGACCACCTGCTGTCCCTCCCCGGCCTGCCCGACGGGCTCGCGGACCAGCTCCGCGACCTCTCGGCGGACGGCGCGACCCTGCCCCTCCCCGTCCCGGCGGAGATGGTGACCAGCTCCACCGCCGACGTCGGCGGCGTGGAGGCGACCGTCCTCACCTCGCGCAACGGGCTGTTCGCCGGGGTGGTGTGGGTCGAGGACGGCGTGATGACCGGGGTCGCCGGGTCGCTGAGCGCCGACGAGCTCCTGTCGGTCGCCCGTGGCCTCCGCTGACGCCACTACCGTCCGGGGCGTGACCTCCGACACCACGGCCGCGGGGACGGCGGCCGGCGAGCTGGCGGCTCTCCCGCCGTCCCCGGCGGTCTGGTGCTCCGGGCTGCGCAAGCGGTACGGACGCCGGACCGCCGTGGACGACGTCTCCTTCTCGGTCGCCCGCGGCGAGGTGCTGGGCCTGCTCGGCCCCAACGGCGCGGGGAAGACCAGCGTCATCAAGATGCTGCTGGGCCTGGTCCGGCCCGACGCCGGTGAGGTGCTGCTGCTCGGCCGGCGGTCGACCGACCCCCGGTCGCGGGCCGCCGTCGGGTACCTGCCCGAGCTCTTCCGCTACCAGCCCTGGCTGACGCCGGCCGAGGTGCTGGACCTGCACGTGAGTCTGGCCCGGGTCGACGTCCCCGCCGCCGAGCGACGGGAGTGCCTGGCGCTGGTGGGACTGGCCGAGCGGGCCGGGGACCGGGTCGGCGGGTTCTCCAAGGGCATGCAGCAGCGGCTCGGGCTCGCCGTCGCGCTCGTCGCCCGGCCCGAGCTCGTCGTCCTCGACGAGCCCACCAGCGCGCTCGACCCGATCGGCCGGGTCGACGTGCGCGACCTCGTGCTCGCGCTCCGGTCCCGCGGCGTGGCGGTCCTGCTCAACTCGCACCTGATCGGGGAGGTGGAGCGGGTGTGCGACCGGGTGGTGATCCTCGACCGGGGACGGGTGGCCGCGTCGGGCACGCTCGCCGAGCTGCTCGGCCAGCGCGAGGTGCGGTTGCGGCTGGGCGGCGCGGACGGCCGGGCCGAGGACCGGCTGCGGGCGGCCGGCGCGCTGGCCCGCAGCGGCGACTGGTTCACCGTCGCCCTCTCGTCCGAGGACGACGGCGTCACCGTCCCGGACCTCGTCCGCGACCTCGTCGGGCTCGGCGTCCGCGTGCACGCCGTCGAACCGGTGCGGATCAGCCTCGAGGAGCGGCTGCTCGGGATCCTGCGCCACGAGGAGCCCACGTCGTGACGGCGCTGACCGTCGCCGGCCTCACGCTGCGCGAGGCCGCCCGGCGGCGGGTGGTCTGGGCGCTCCTGGCGCTGACCGTCGTGCTGCTGGCGCTCAGCGCCTGGGGCTTCTCGAAGCTGGTCGGCCTGGACACCGAGCTGGGCACCATGACCAGCGGGGAGGCCCGTCTCGTCGCCTCGCTGCTGCTCAACCTGATCATGTTCGGGCTGAGCCTGATCGCGGCCATCGGCACGGCCTTCCTCGCCGGGCCGACGCTCGCCGGGGAGGTCGAGTCGGGACAGGCGCTGGCGATCCTCGCCCGTCCGGTCCGCCGGTCGTCGGTCCTGCTCGGCAAGTGGCTCGGGCTGGTCGCCTTCGGCTCCGGGTACGTGGTCCTGGCCGGCCTGGCCGAGATCCTCGTCGTCCGGGTGGCGGTCGGTTACTGGCCGCCCGCGCCCGCCGTGGGGCTGGCCCTGCTGGCCGCCCAGACCGTGGTGCTGCTGACGCTGGCGCTCCTGCTGTCCAGCGTCGTGTCGCCGATGGCCTCCGGCATCATCGCCGTCGGGCTGTTCGGGGCGACCTGGGTCGCCGGCGTGGTCGGGGGCATCGGCGCGGCCCTGGGCAACGAGGGCGTCGAGCGCGTCGGCACGGTGTCACGGGTCCTGCTGCCCACCGACGGCCTGTGGCGTGGCGCGATGAACGCCTTCCAGGACCCGGTCGCCCTGGTCCAGATGGGTCCCGGGGAGGGCGGCTTCCCCTTCCTGAGCGAGGCGCCGCTGACCCCCGCGTACCTCGCGTGGGCCGTGGTCTGGATCGCCGTGTTCTGGGGGCTGACCGCGCTGTCCTTCCAGCGCCGGGACGTCTGAGGAGACCACCCTTCGGCGACACCCGGCAGGGGGGCAGGGGATAGCGTCGACCGCGATGACCGAGCAGCTGATCCCCACCGAGTCCGCCGTGCGCCGCGCCGTCGTCCGCGCCGAGCGCGGCGTCGCCCTGGACGCGACCGAGGCCGAGACCCTGCTGTCCGCCCGCGGTCTGGGCGAGGGGGAGCCGCTGGACCGGCTGCTGGTCGCCGCCGGCCGGGTGCGCGACGCCGGGCTGGCCTCGGCCGGGCGCCCGGGGGTGGTCACCTACAGCCGCAAGGTGTTCATCCCGCTGACCCACCTGTGCCGGGACCGCTGCCACTACTGCACGTTCGTCACCACGCCCGGTCAGCTGCGGGCGGCGGGGAAGGCGCCGTTCCTGTCGCCGGACGAGGTGCTCGACGTCGCCCGCGCCGGGGCCGCGCTGGGCTGCAAGGAGGCGCTGTTCACCCTCGGCGACCGCCCCGAGGCACGCTGGCCGGTGGCGGCCGAGTGGCTGGAGGCGCACGGTTTCGACTCGACCCCGGCCTACCTGCGCGCGATGGCGATCCGCGTGCTGGAGGAGACCGGGCTGCTGCCGCACCTCAACCCCGGCGTCCTGTCGTGGGAGGAGATCCAGCGGCTCAAGCCGGTGTCGGCGTCCATGGGGATGATGCTGGAGACGACGGCGACCCGGCTGTGGTCCGAACCCGGCGGCCCGCACTTCGGCTCGCCGGACAAGGAGCCGCGGGTGCGGCTGCGGGTGCTGGAGGACGCCGGGCGCTCGGCGGTGCCGTTCACCACCGGCGTGCTGCTGGGCATCGGCGAGACCTACGCCGAGCGGGTCGACGCCGTGCTGGCCATCCGCGCGGCGCACGCCCGGCACGGGCACGTGCAGGAGGTCATCGTCCAGAACTTCCGGGCCAAGCCGCGCACCGCGATGGCCGCCTCCGCCGACCTGGACCTGCAGGAGTACGTCGCCGCGGTCGCCGTCACCCGGCTGCTGCTCGGGCCGAAGGCGCGGGTGCAGGCGCCGCCGAACCTGTCCGACTCCACCGAGCTGGAGCTGCTGCTGCGCGCCGGCGTCGACGACTGGGGCGGGGTCTCGCCGCTGACGCCGGACCACGTCAACCCCGAGCGGCCCTGGCCCAACATCGACAAGCTGGCCGCGCTGACCGCCGAGGCCGGCTTCGAGCTGCGGGAGCGGCTGGCCGCCCAGCCGCCCTACGTCCTCTCCCCGGAACCGTGGCTGGACCCCCGGGTGCGCCCGCACGTCGCCGCGCTGGCCGGCCCCGGCGGGCTGGCGGTCGAGGGCCGCACCCCGGCCGGGCGGCCGTGGCAGGAGCCGGACGAGGCGTGGACGTCGTCCGGGCGGGTGGACCTGCACGTCGAGGTGGACACCGTCGGGCGCACCGGCGACCGGCGCAGCGACTTCGACGCCGTCTACGGCGACTGGTCCGAGCTGCGCTCCCGCACCGAGTCGGCCCGGTCGGCGGGGTCGTCGGCCCTGCGGGTCGGCGACCCGGCGGTGCACGGGGCCCTGTCGCACGCCGAGACCGACCCCGCCGGCCTCACCGACGCGCAGTACCTGGCGCTGCTGGGTGCCGACGGGGCGGACCTGGAGGCGCTGGTGGCTCTGGCGGACTCGGTCCGGCGCGACACCGTGGGCGAGGACGTCACCTACGTGGTGAACCGGAACATCAACTTCACCAACGTCTGCTACACCGGCTGCCGGTTCTGCGCGTTCGCCCAGCGGCGCACCGACGCCGACGCCTACACCCTGTCGATGGCCCAGGTCGGCGACCGGGTGGACGAGGCCTGGGCCGCCGGGGCGACCGAGATCTGCATGCAGGGCGGCATCCACCCAGACCTGCCCGGCAGCGCCTACCTGGACCTGGCCCGCGAGGTGAAGCGCCGGCAGCCCGGCATCCACCTGCACGCCTTCTCCCCGATGGAGATCGTCAACGGCGCCGCCCGCACCGGGCTGTCGTTCGAGGAGTTCCTCACCGCCGCGAAGGAGGCCGGGCTCGACAGCATCCCGGGCACCGCGGCGGAGATCCTCGACGACGACGTCCGCTGGGTGCTCACCAAGGGGAAGCTGCCCACCGCCACCTGGATCGAGATCATCACGACCGCGCACCGCGTGGGGCTGCCGACGACCTCGACGATGATGTACGGCCACGTCGACACCCCCGCGCACTGGGTGGCGCACCTGCGCACCCTGGCCCGGGTGCAGGACGAGACCGGCGGGTTCACCGAGTTCGTGCTGCTGCCGTTCGTGCACCACAGCTCGCCGATCTACCTGGCCGGCGTCGCCCGCCCCGGCCCCACCGTGCGGGAGAACCGGGCGGTGCACGCGGTGGCCCGCCTGCTGCTGCACGGCCGGATCCCCAACGTGCAGACCTCCTGGGTCAAGCTCGGCGACGTCGGCACCCAGGCGGTCCTGGCCGGCGGCGCGAACGACCTCGGCGGCACGCTCATGGAGGAGACGATCAGCCGGATGGCCGGCAGCGAGAACGGCTCGCTGAAGACCATCGCCCAGCTCGAGGCGATGGCCGCCGCCATCGGCCGTCCCGCCCGCCAGCGCACCACCGAGTACGGCACCCCGTCGGCCGAGCGGACGGCCACCGCGCGGTCGGAGGAGGGCCGCCGCGCGCTGACCCTGTCGATCACCCCGCGCTGAGGGGGCGGGTCGCCGCAGGTCGTCCGTTCTCAGGTCGGAGTTGCTCATGCGCACCTCCGCGGGCTCCGCTATGGCAGTCCCTGCCCGGCACCTCCGCGGGGTGTGTCACAACCCCCCACTGTCCGTCACCGACTCCGCTGGGTGTTCAGCGAAACACGCTGAGGGGGCCCAGCTCCCACCAGCGGTTGTGACCTAGGTCACTGGAACTCCTTGTCGGCCGCACCACGCCCTCGGTACGGTCCGGCCCACCTGGCCGCGCGCCCCCGCGCCCCCAGGCCCGGTCGACGCTCCTCGAGGAGAATGCCGTGGCCCTCCACGCTCCGGATGTACGCACCACCACCAGCAACCCGCTGGAGCCCCTGAACCCAGATGAGATCCGGCGGACGTCGGAGATCCTCCGCGAGCAGCGGGATCTCGGTGACCAGGTCCGGTTCGTGATGACCCGCCTGCACGAGCCGCCCAAGCAGGAGGTCCTCGCGCACGACCGCGCGGGCGGCCCCGAACCGGAACGGGCGGCCTCCGTCGTCCTCTACGACCGCGGCCACCAGCAGACGATCGAGGCGGTCGTCTCCCTCTCCAGCGGCCTGGTCACCTCCTGGGAGGTCGTGGAGGGAGTCCAGCCCAGCGTGATGCTGGAGGAGTTCTTCCAGACCGAGGAGATCACCCGCGCCGACCCGAGGTGGCAGGAGGCGATGCGCAAGCGCGGGGTCACCGACTTCTCGCTGACGATGATCGACCCGTGGGCCGCCGGCTACGACCTCGAGGACCCCAAAGGGCGTCGGCTCATCCGCCCGCTGACCTTCGTCCGCTCCCGCGAGGACGACAACGGCTACGCCCGCCCGGTCGAGGGGCTCATCGTGCTGGTCGACCTCGACCGGATGGAGGTCATCGACGTCCGCGACCACGGCGTCGTGCCGCTGCCCGGGAAGGCCGGCAACTACACGCCCGAGCTGGCGTTCGACGAGGACAACCGCCCGGCGTTCCCAGGGCTGCGCGACGACGTCCGGCCGATCGAGATCACCCAGCCGGAGGGGCCGAGCTTCACCGTCGACGGCCACGCGGTCAGCTGGCAGAAGTGGCGGTTGCGGGTGGGCTACAGCCCCCGTGAGGGCCTCGTGCTGCACCAGGTGGGCTACGAGGACAAGGGCCGGCTGCGCCCGGTCATCTACCGGGCGTCGCTGTCGGAGATGTACATCCCCTACGCCGACCCGGCTCCCACGCACCGGATCAAGAACGTCTTCGACGAGGGTGAGTACGGGGTGGGGCTGCTGCTGAACCCACTGCAGCTCGGCTGCGACTGCCTGGGCGAGATCCACTACTTCGACGCCGTCGCCAACGACCAGGACGGCCAGCCGGTCACCATCCCCAACGCCATCTGCATGCACGAGGAGGACTACGGGGTCGCGTGGAAGCACACCGACTTCCGCACGGAGAAGATGGAGGTCCGGCGCTCGCGCCGGCTGGTGATCTCCTGCTTCGCCACCGTCGGCAACTACGAGTACGGGTTCTTCTGGTACCTCTACACCGACGGCAGCATCCAGTTCGAGGTCAAGCTCACCGGCGTGATCTCCACCGGCGCCGTCCAGCCCGGTGAGCAGCCGCGGTTCGGCAACCTCGTGGCCCCGGGCCTCTACGGCCCGCACCACCAGCACTTCTTCAACGTCCGCCTGGACATGCAGGTCGACGGCGAGCGCAACTCCGTCTACGAGGTCGACTCCGTCCCGCTGCCCCCGGGTGCGGACAACCCCTACGGCAACGCCTGGGTCACCCAGAAGACGCTGCTGGGCCGGGAGAGCGAGGCCCAGCGGCTGATCGACCCGTTCGCCGCCCGCGTCTGGTACATCGTCAACCCCTCCTCGGTGAACGAACTCGGCCAGCCGGCCGGCTACAAGCTCATGCCCGGGGACAACGTGCTCCCGCTCCAGCAGGAGGGCTCGCAGGCCTTCTCGCGCGCGCAGTTCGCGTACAAGCACCTGTGGGTGACGGCGTACGACCCGCGCGAGATGTTCGCCGCCGGCGACTACCCCAACCAGTGCGAGAACGCCGGTGGGCTGCCCGAGTTCGTCAAGGCCGACCGGTCCCTCGAGGACCAGGACGTGGTGGTCTGGTACTCGTTCGGCGCCCACCACGTCGTCCGCCCCGAGGACTGGCCGGTCATGCCGGTCAGCTACGTCGGGTTCCACCTCAAGCCGGTCGGGTTCTTCGACGGCAACCCCGCCCTCGACCTGCCGCCGTCGGCGCCGGCCTGCCACACCGGCAACGGGCACGCCGCCGGCAACGGGCACGCCGCCGCCGGCAACGGGCCGGTGGTCCCGTGAGCGGGCCGGAGCCGCAGCCGCACGCGGTCCACCCCGACCGGGGCCTGGCGCACAACTCGATGAGCCAGGTCGAGGTGCTGTCCCAGTCGGTGGCCGGCATCGCCCCCAGCGCCGTCATGGCCACCGGGCCTGCGCTCATCGTGCTGTTCGCCGGCCAGGGGGCGTGGCTGTCGTACGTGGCGGCCACGATCGTCGTGGTGCTCGTGGGGCTGGTCGTGGCGCAGTTCGGACGGCGGTTCGCGTCGTCGGGCTCGCTCTACAGCTACGTCGCCCGGGGACTGGGCCCCACCGGGGCGTTCGCGGCCGGCTGGGGACTGGTCATCGGGTACACGTGCATCGCGATGCTCGGCGTGACCCTGATCGGCCCCTATGCCGCCAGCTTCCTCGAGACCCTCGGGCTGCCCGCGGCGACGATGACCGGGTTCATCGTGATCACGGCGATCACGACGGTCGCCTCGGCCGCGTTCGCCATCGCCGGCATCAAGATCTCCACGCGCATCGGGCTGGTGCTCGAGGTCGTCTCGGTGTCCGCCGTCCTGCTGGTCCTCGTCGTCGTGGTCGCCAACGGCGGCGAGAGCTCGGCTCCGTCCCAGTTCGACCTGTCCGGTCTCACCTCGGACGGCGTCACGTTCGGGATCGTCCTCGCCGTCCTGGGGTTCGTCGGGTTCGAGAGCGCGGCCAGCCTGGGCGCGGAGGCCCGCGACCCGCACCGGACCATCCCCCGGGCGGTGATCGGCAGCGCGATCCTCGTCGGCATCCTGTACGTCTTCGCGACCTACGCCTCCGTGCTCGGCTTCGGCGGGACCGAGGCGCTGAGCGGCAGCTCGGCCCCGATCAGCGACCTCGCCCAGCGCAACGGTCTCGGCGGCGTGACCTGGCTGGTCGACCTCGGGGTCACGGCGTCGTTCTTCGCGGTCGCCATCGCCAGCATCAACGCCGCCGCCCGCGTGCTCTACACGATGGGCGAGGAGGACGTGCTGCCCGCGGTGCTGGGCCGGGCCCACGCCAAGCACAAGACCCCGCACATCGCCATCGGCGTCCTCGCGCCCGTCGTCGGCCTCGTGCCGATCCTCCTGATGATCGCCGGGCGGGCCCCGCTCGAGGTCTACGCCTACGTCGGCACGATCGGCACGTTCGGCTACATGCTCGGGTACCTGCTGATGGCCGTCGCGCTGCCGTTCTTCCTCCGCCGCCGGGGTGAGGCCAACCCGCTGTCGACGGTCCTCGCGATCGTCGTCGTGGCGGCGCTGCTCTACGTCTTCTACAAGAACGTCGTCCCGGTCCCGGACTGGCCGATGAACCTCATGCCGTGGATCTTCGCGGGCGCGCTCGTCCTCGGTCTGG
This sequence comes from Geodermatophilus sp. SYSU D01186, assembly GCF_054050215.1. Classification (NCBI taxonomy): domain Bacteria; kingdom Bacillati; phylum Actinomycetota; class Actinomycetes; order Geodermatophilales; family Geodermatophilaceae; genus Geodermatophilus; species Geodermatophilus sp. SYSU D01186. The sequence goes on from NZ_JBJGYW010000008.1 coordinate 22,504, forward strand.
CCTGGTACGCCGGCGTCCGGATCCGGAACCCGCAGGTGCTCGCGGAGGTGGGCACGGTGGAGGAGGACCCCGTCCCGCCGGGTACGGCGCAGGTCCACGTCACCGGACTCGGCGAGCCGGAGAACCGCCGGTGAGCGGCTGACCGGCGGCGGTGTGTGCACGCGTCCCGGTGCGCCGGGATCGGCGGTCTCGCACGCTGCACGACGTCCGGCGTGCGAGACCGCCGACCCCGGCGGGACGCTCAGCGGCGCACGGCCAACCGTCCGCGCGGGGCGGGGACGGCGGGGGCGTCCGCGGCCGCCGGGGTCTGCGCGCCGGCCGGCGCGGGCCGCCCGAACAGGTAGCCCTGGGCGTGCGAGCAGGCCAGCCGGCCGAGCACGGCCTGCTGCTCCGGGGTCTCCACGCCCTCGGCGACGACGTCGAGGTGCAGGCTGCGGGCCAGTTCGATGATCGAGGCGACCAGCGTGGTCGACCGGTTCCCGGTGCCCAGTTCCTGCACGAAGCTGCGGTCGATCTTCACGATGTCGGCCGGCAGCCGGCGCAGGTAGGACAGGCTGGAGTAGCCGGTGCCGAAGTCGTCGATGGCGATCCGGACGCCGAGGGTGCGCAGCGCCAGCAGCTGGCCGACGACCTGGTCGACGTCCCGGACCAGCACGCCCTCGGTGACCTCCAGCGTGAGCTGACGGGCCGGCAGCCCGCTCGCGGCGAGTGCGGCGCGCACGGTGGCGACCACGTCGTCGTCGGCCAGCTGCCGGGGCGAGAGGTTGACGGCGATGCCGATCGGCCGCCCGGCCGAGGCCGACCACGCGGCGGCCTGCCGGGTCGCCTCCCCGAGGACCCAGCGGCCGATCTCGACGATGTGCCCGCCCTCCTCGGCCAGCGGGACGAACTCGACCGGGGACACCAGCCCGCGGGTCGGGTGGTGCCAGCGCAGCAGCGCCTCGTAGCCGGTGGTGACTCCGGCGGCCAGGTCGATGGTCGGCTGGTAGTGGACCTCGAACTGGCCGGCCGCGGTGGCGGCGGCGAGGTCCTCGAGGAGCTCGGCCTTGCCCTGCGCGTCCTCCACCATCCCGTCGGCGTACTGGACCAGCCGGTTCTTTCCCCGGGCCTTGGCCATGTACATCGCCAGGTCGGCGTTGCGTAGCAGGGTGACCGCGTCGCGCTCGGCGGCGGTGCCGGTGTCGGCGGTACCGATGCTGGCGTGCACCGACAGCGGGCGGCCGTCGACGGTGACCGGGTCGGCCAGCGCCCGCAGGATCCGCTCACCGACGGCGGCGGCGACCTCGGGGCCGCCGTCCACCACGATGGCGAACTCGTCGCCGCCGAGGCGGGCGACCTCGTCGCCGGAGCGCACGCACCCGGCCAGCCGCTGCGCGACGGCGACCAGCAGCCGGTCACCGGCGGCGTGGCCGCGGGCGTCGTTGACGTCGCGGAAGTCGTCGACGTCGAGCACCAGCGCGCTCACCGGCGCGCGGTCGCCGGCCAGCAGGCGGTCGGCGTTCTCCACCAGCTGCGTGCGGTTGGCCAGGCCGGTGAGGCGGTCGCGCAGGCCCTGCTGCTCGTTCAGCCGCCAGGCGGCGAGGTGGGCGAGGCTGGCGGCCAGCACGAACACGCCGTGCACCGCCGCCCACGCCCACGGGGAGCGGTGGGCGCCCTCGTGCCCGAAGACCTCGTGCGGGAACACGGTGCCCGCGACCCCGTGATGGACCAGCACCACCAGCAGCGCCAGCCCGAAGGGCAGCCAGCTCTGGTAGAGGGCCACCAGACCGATGACGACGAAGAAGTGGAAGTGCGCCTCGGTCAGCCCGCCGAGGACGTGCACCAGCGCCACGGAGGCACCGAGCAGGCTCAGCGACGTCGCGGTGGCGCAGAGCCCCCGCCACGCGCCCGGCAGCACCAGGAAGACCAACGGGTAGCCGACAGCGCACACCACGAACAGGGCGGTGAGCGGCGAGTGCCCGACCGCGACGGTCAGCACGCCCAGGGCCAGGGCCTGGACGGCCGCGATCCACACGATGGCGCGGTGCCGCCGCAGCCACACCTCGCGGGGCAGGCTGCGCCCCTCGGGGAGCACGGCCGCGAGGCGGCCGGGGAGTCTGAGCTGCACCTCCCTGTGATCGGCGCGGCGGCGCCCGGGTGGAGTGCTCTCCGCTCCCGCTCACCCCGAGGGGGGACCCCTGCCCAGGCGGCCCGGTCAGCCGGTGGCGGACCGCCGGCCGCGTCCCGAGCGGCGACGCCGCCAGGCACCGAGCCGCTGCACGGCGACCCCCACGCGGTCCGCCGCCGTCCCGGGCTCCGGTGCCGCGCCGATCTGCCGCGCCACGGCCAGGACGTCGGTGACGGTGCGCACCCGCACCAGCCGGCCGTCCCGGAACCAGTGGGTGTCCACGCCGTCCATCACCACCGGCTGCCCGGTGGGCGCGAACCCCGGGGGGACGAGCGGGCCGGCCATGGTGGCCCGCCCCGTCCAGGCCGCCATGACCGACCGGCCGTCGGCAGCCAGGTGCAGCGGGCCGTCCACGACGAACTCCAGGTCCGGCAGGCAGCGCCACAGGCTGCGCAGTCACGCCCGCAGCGCGTCGTGACCCTCCAGCCGCCCGCCGGCGATGTACGGGTCCTCCCACCGGACCACCGGGTCGGCCAGCGCGACGAGCCGTTCGGGGTCGTGGGAGTTCCAGGCGGCCACGAACTCGCCGCCGAAGCGCTGGGCGAAGTCGAGGTCGACCTGCTGGCCCGGGACCGCGTCGAGAGTCGTCATGTGTCCCTCCTCGGTCGAGGCCCCGGCACGCTACTGCCGGTGCGCGAGCACCTCCCAGTGCCGCAGGTCCTCGGTGCCTGCGGGCAGGTTTCCCGCACCACCCCAGGCCGGTACTCCCCTGGTGTGGCCCGGACCGTCGTCGTCGACCTCGACAAGGTGCTGCTCGGCGGCGACGCCTCGACCCTCTTCCTCGCCGGGCGGCTGCGGCAGGCACCGTGGCGCGCCGTCCCCCTGCTGCTGGCCGCGCCGCTCCTGCTCGTCGGCTCCACGCTGCCCTGGACCCGCCCCCTGGCGGCCCGGCTGCTCACCCGGCTCGCCGTCGGCGGGCGTCCGGCGTCCGACGTCGCGGCGGTCGCCGACGCCTACCGGGCGGCCATGGCCCGGCGGCCCGAGGCCGTCGTCGCCGAGGCCGTCGCCCGCGTGCGGGCGCACCGGGCCGCCGGGGACGAGGTGGTGGTGGCCACCGGCTGTGAGGAGACGATGGCCCGCGGGTTCCTGGCCGCCGTCGACCTGGCCGACGTCGACGTCGTCGGCTCGACCGGGTCGCTCCTCCCGCCCCGGACGCGCCGGGCCATCGGGGCGACCAAGGTGCAGATGCTGAGCGAGCGCGGCCACCCGCCACCGTGGACCGCCGTCTACAGCGACAGCCCGTCGGACCTCCCGCTGTTCGCCGGCACGGAGCGGCCCGTGCTGGTGAACGCCGACGACCGGGCCGCGCGGCAGGTGACCCGCGTCCTCGGCCGCCGCCCGGAGACCGTCCGCTGGCGGTGAGACTGCCCCGGAACCGATCCGTGCGCTGATCGCCGCGCGAACGGGTAGGGCGCTGGCGTGCGAGCCATCACCTACACGCAGCCCGGCGCCGCCGACGTCCTCCAGCTCGTCGACCGCCCCACCCCCGAGCCCGGCCCCGGCGAGGTCCGGGTGCGCGTCGCCTTCTCCGGTGTGAACCCCACGGACTGGAAGACCCGCAGCGGCGCCGCCGGGGGCGCCGCGGTCGGCCCGGACGGGCAGATCCCCAACCAGGACGGCTCGGGCACCGTGGACGCCGTCGGCGAGGGTGTCGACCCGGTGCTGGTCGGCGAGCGGGTGTGGATCTGGGAGGCGGCCTGGCAGCGACCGTTCGGCACCGCCGCCGAGTACACGGTCGTCCCGGCCCGGCACGTCGTGCTGCTGGGCGCGGGCCCGTCCTTCGAGCTCGGTGCGGCGCTCGGCATCCCGTTCCTCACCGCCCACCGCTGCCTGACCGTCGCCGAGTCTCTCCCCGACCGGCTCGGTCCCGGCTCGCTGACCGGGCACACCGTCCTCGTGCAGGGCGGCGCCGGCGCGGTGGGCAACGCCGCGATCCAGCTGGCCCGCTGGGCCGACGCGACCGTCATCGCCACGGTCAGCAGCCCGCGCAAGGCGCAGCTGGCCGCCGCGGCCGGGGCCAGCCACGTCATCGACTACCGGGAGCAGGACGTCGTCGCCGAGGTCGGCAAGATCACGACGAAGGGCGTGGCTGCGGTCGTCGAGGTGGCACCCGCCCAGAACGCCGCCGTGGACGCCCAGGTGCTCGGGCAGCACGGCGCGGTGGCGGTCTACGCCAACAACGGCGGGGACGAGGTGACCCTGCCGGTCCGCGCGCAGATGACGTCCAACGTCCGCTGGCAGTTCGTCTACGTCTACACCGAGCCGGAGCGGGCCAAGGCGATCGCCGTCGAGGACGTCAACGCCGCCGTCCTGGACGGCGCGGTCCGGGTCGGTGAGGACGCCGGGCTGCCGCTGCACGTGTACCCGCTGGCCGAGACCGCGCAGGCACACCGGGCGGTGGAGGAGGGCGCCGTCGGCAAGGTGCTCGTCGACGTGACCGCCTGACCCGCAGCGGAGGCCGGCAGCGCAGGAGACCTGCGCTCCCGGCCTCCGCTGGGTCGGGGTGCACCGCCCGCGGGCCGATGCGTGGGCGAGCGCCTCCCCATCGGCCCGGCCGAGGGCCAGCATGGGGGGTGGCGTCGAGCACCACCTCGTCGTCCGGCTCGGCGCCGAGAGCGGACCGGGAAGGACCCGCCATGATCATCCGCAGTCGGTTCCCCGCCGTCCCCGTCCCCGACCGGACCCTGCCCGCCTTCCTGCTGGATCGCGCGGCCGAGCGCGGCGAGGCGCCCGCGCTCGTCGACGGGGCCACCGGGAGGGTGACCAGCCACGCCGAGCTCGAGGAGGCCGTGCGCCGGGCCGCGACCGGCTTCGCCGCCGCCGGCACCGCCCGGGGCGACGTCGTGGCGCTCATGGCGCCCAACTGCCCGGAGTGGGCGGTGGCACTGCTCGGTGCCCAGGCCGCGGGGGCCGCGGTGACGCCGGTCAACCCGCTGGCACCGCCCGAGCAGGTCGCCGTCCAGCTGCAGGACTCCGGCGCCCGGTGTCTGGTCACCGTTCCCGCCCTGCTGGACCGGGTGGGGGTCGCCGCGGACAAGGCGGGCGTGACCGACGTCGTCGTCCTCGGCGAGGCACCCGGCGCCCGGTCCTTCGCCGAGCTGCTCGGCGCCGTCGGCGGGCCACCCGTCGCCGGGAACCCCACCGACGTCGCCCTGCTGCCGTACTCCAGCGGGACCACCGGCCTGCCCAAGGGCGTCCGGCTGACCCACCGGTCGCTGGTCGCCAGCTGTGTGCAGACCGAACCGCTGTTCTCCTACGCCCCGACCGACACCACGGTGGCCGTGCTCCCGTGGTGGCACGCCGCCGGGTTCGCCACCCAGCTGGTGCACCCGCTGCACGTGGGCGCCACGACCGTGACGATGCCCCGCTTCGACCTGCCGGAGTTCCTCGGCCTGCTGGCGCGCCATCGGGTGGCCAAGCAGGTGGTGGTGCCCCCGATCGTGCTGGCGCTGGCCAAGCACCCCGCCGTCGACGACGTCGACCTCTCCGCGCTCGAGGTGCTCGGCAGCGGCGCGGCCCCGCTCGGCGCCGGGCTCGAGCAGGCCTGCGCCGCCCGCCTGGGCTGCGTGGTCCTGCAGGGCTACGGGATGACCGAGACCGGCCCCATGCTGGCCATCGCGCCCCTGAACGGGGACCGCCCCCGACCGCCCGGGTCGGCCGGGATGCTCGTGGCCGGCACCGAGGCGCGGCTGGTCGACCCGATCAGCGGCCAGGACGCCGAGGTCGGGGAGCTGTGGGTGCGCGGCGCGCAGGTCATGGCCGGCTACCTGAACGCGCCGGCGGCCACCGCGGCGACGCTCGACGCCGACGGCTGGCTGCGCACCGGCGACCTCGCGACCGTCGACGCCGACGGCTGGCTGTTCCTCCTCGACCGGGTGAAGGAGCTGATCAAGTACAAGGGCCACCAGGTCGCCCCCGCGGCGCTGGAGGCCGTGCTGACCACCCACCCGGCGGTGGCGGACGCGGCCGTGGTGGGGATCCCCGACGAGGAGGCCGGGGAGCTGCCGCGGGCCTTCGTCGCCCGGCGCGGCCCGGTCTCCGAGCAGGAGCTGACCGACTACGTGGCCGAGCGGGTGGCTCCCCAGGAGAGGGTGCGCGACGTCGTCTTCGTCGACGAGATCCCCCGGTCGCCGACCGGCAAGGTGCTGCGCCGCCTGCTGAAGTGAGCCCGGGCCGCCGAGGCTGCGGCGCTCAGCCGACGCCGAGGTCGCGGGCGATGAGCATCCGCTGCACCTCGCTGGTGCCCTCGCCGATCTCGAGGATCTTGGCGTCGCGGTAGAAGCGGCCCACCGGGAACTCGTTCATGAAGCCGTAGCCGCCGTGCACCTGGGTGGCGTAGCGGGCGTTGTCCATCGCCACCTCGGAGCTGTAGAGCTTGGCGATCGAGGCCTCGCGCTTGAACGGCTCCCCGCGCAGCATCTTCTCCGCCGCCCGGTAGTACGCCAGCCGCGCGGTGGAGGCCCGCACCTCCATGTCGGCGATCATGAACTGGATCGCCTGGTTGCGGCCGATGGGCTGCCCGAACGCCTCGCGCTGGGCGGCGTACTTGACCGACTCGTCCACACAGCCCTGCGCCAGCCCCACGGCCAGCGCGGAGATGGCGATGCGGCCCTCGTCGAGGATGGAGAGGAACTGCGCGTAGCCGCGGCCCCGCTCCCCCACCAGGTTCTCCTCCGGCACCCGGCAGTCGCTGAAGGAGAGCTCGCGGGTGTCCGAGGCGTTCCAGCCGATCTTCGAGTACCGCTGGCCGACGGCGAAGCCCGACGTCCCGGAGGGGATCGCGATGGCCGAGATCTCCTTGCCGCCGTCCGGCCGGGTGCCGGTGACGGCGGTGACCGTCACCAGCTCGGTCATGTCCGTGCCCGAGTTGGTGATGAACGCCTTGGAGCCGTTGACCACCCAGTGGCCGTCCTCCAGGCGCGCGGTGGTGCGGGTGGCGCCGGCGTCCGAGCCGCCGCCTGGCTCGGTGAGCCCGAACGCGCCGAGCGCCTCCCCCGCGCACAGCCGGGGCAGCCACCGCTGCTTCTGCTCCTCGGTGCCGAACCGGTAGATCGGCATCGCCCCGAGCGAGACGCCGGCCTCCAGCGTGATCGCCATGGAGGAGTCGACCCGGGCCAGCTCCTCCAGCGCCACGCACAGGGTGAAGTAGGTGCCGCCGGAGCCGCCGTACTCCTCGGGGAAGGGCAGCCCGAACAGGCCCAGCTCTCCCATCTGCCGCACGATCGCGGTGGGGAACTCGTCGCGCTCGTAGAACCCCCCGATCTGCGGCGCGATCACCTCCTGGGCGAACTCGCGCACGACCTTGCGCAGCGCGTCGGTCTCCTCGTCGAGCCGGTAGTCGAGCACCTGCGTCACTCCCCCTCGTCGGCGGCCGATGGGGTCACCACGGCCACCCGCTCGTCGAGCCGGACCTGGTGGCCGGCCGTCACGCCGAGCTCGGTGACCGTCCCCGCGACGGGGGCGGTCAGCACGTGCTCCATCTTCATCGCCTCGACGACCAGCAGCGGGGTCCCCGCCTCCACCCGGTCGCCGACGGACGCCTGCACCACGGTCACCGTCCCCGGCATCGGCGCGGTGACGACACCGCCCCCGCCGGCCCCCTCCGCCGCGGAGTGCAGCCGCTCGTGCTCGCGGAACGCGGCCACCCGGCCGTTGGCGGCCAGCCAGACGTCCCCGCCGGTGTGGACGACGGCGAACCGGGAGGTGACGCCGTCCAGGGTCACGACCAGCTCGTCGCCGTCGCGCACCGCCGAGGCCGGCACCGGGTCGCCGTCACCCACCCGCACCTGCGCAGCGCCGGAGCGCCCGCGCACGCGCACGCTCACCGGGTCACCGCCGGAGGCCTGCAGCCGGCGGACCGTCCACGCCGGCTCGCCCAGCCGCCACCCGTCGGGGACGTCCCAGCGGTCCACCACCGGCCCGGCCGGCTCGGCCTCCACCAGCAGCGCCAGCGCGGCCGCGGCGTAGACCGTCGGCGGCACCGGCGCGGCGGCGGTCAGCGTCTCGCCGCGCCGCTCGATCAGCCCGGTGTCCAGCCGCCCGGCGACGACGTCGGGGTCGGTGAGCAGGGCCCGCAGGAAGGCGGTGTTGGTCGGCACCCCGAGGACGGCGGTGTGTCCAAGCGCCCCGACCAGCCGCGCCCGCGCGGTGTCGCGGTCGGGGCCGTGCGCGACGACCTTGGCCAGCATCGGGTCGTAGTCGGTGCCGACGACCGAGCCCACGGCCAGCGAGCTGTCCAGCCGGATCCCGGCGCCGGTGGGCTCCCGGAGGCCGAGCACGGTGCCGGTCTGCGGGAGGAAGCCCCGGACCGGGTCCTCGGCGTACAGCCGCGCCTCGATCGCGTGCCCGTCCAGCCGGACGTCGTCCTGACCGAACGGCAGCCGCTCACCGGCCGCCACGCGCACCTGGAGCTCGACCAGGTCCAGGCCGGTGACGCACTCGGTCACCGGGTGCTCGACCTGCAGCCGGGTGTTCATCTCGAGGAAGAAGAAGTCGTCCGCCCGCTCGGCGTCGACGATGAACTCCACCGTGCCCGCACCCGTGTACCCGACCGCGCGGGCGGCCTCGACGGCGGCGGCGCCCATGGCCGAGCGCTGCGCCGGGGACAGCAGCGGCGAGGGTGCCTCCTCGATGACCTTCTGGTGCCGTCGCTGCAGGCTGCACTCGCGCTCGCCCAGGTGGACGACGGTGCCGTGCGCGTCGCCGAGCACCTGCACCTCGATGTGCCGCGCGGCGCCGATGTAGCGCTCCACCAGCAGGGTGTCGTCGCCGAAGGAGCCCCGCGCCTCGCGTCGCGCGGCCGCGATGGCCTCGGACAGCTCGGCGGCCGAGCGCACCACCCGCATGCCCTTGCCGCCCCCGCCGGCGCTGGGCTTGAGCAGCACCGGGAAGCCGGCCTCGATCGCGGCGGCGGCCACCGTGTCGTCGTCCATGCCCGGTTCGGTCCGGCCGGGGACGACGGGGACGCCGGCGGCCATGACCGTCTGCTTCGCGCGGATCTTGTCGCCCATCGCCTCGATCGCGGCGACCGGCGGGCCGATGAAGACGACGCCGGCCTTGTCACAGGCCCGGGCGAACTCCACGTTCTCCGACAGGAACCCGTAGCCGGGGTGCACCGCCTGCGCGCCGGTGCGGGCGGCGGCGTCCAGCACCCGCTCGATGGACAGGTAGCTCTCGGCGGCCGGCGCCGGGCCGATCGGGACGGCGACGTCGGCGACGCGGGTGTGCAGCGCCCCCGCGTCGGCGGCGCTGTAGACCGCGACCGAGCGGATGCCCATAGACCGCAGCGTGCGGATGACGCGGACGGCGATCTCGCCGCGGTTGGCGACCAGGACGGTGTCGAACACGCGGCTCACCTCTCCCTCGTGGGTCCTACGGCAGGGAGTGCAGCTGCACTCACTGCCGTAGGACCGGCCGGGCATCGTGCGGCGAGGTCGGGAACCGGCCGGTCACATCCGGAACACGCCATAGCCGACCTCCTCCAAGGGTGCGTTGGCGCAGGCGGACAGGGCCAGGCCCAGCACGGTGCGGGTCTGGGCGGGGCCGATGACGCCGTCGTCCCACAGCCGGGCGGTGGCGTAGTAGGGGTGCCCCTGGTGCTCGTACTGCTCCCGGATCGGCGCCTTGAACGCCTCCTCCTCCGCCGCCGGCCACTCCTCGCCGCGGGCCTCGAGGCCGTCGCGGCGCACCTGGGCGAGCACCGACGCCGCCTGCTCCCCGCCCATCACCGAGATGCGGGCGTTGGGCCAGGTGAACAGGAACCGGGGCGAGTAGGCCCGGCCGCACATCGAGTAGTTGCCCGCGCCGAAGGAGCCGCCGATGACGACGGTGAGCTTCGGCACCCGCGCGCAGGCGACGGCGGTGACCATCTTCGCGCCGTGCTTGGCGATGCCGCCGGCCTCGTAGTCGCGGCCGACCATGAACCCGGAGATGTTCTGCAGGAACAGCAGGGGGATCGAGCGCCGGTCGCACAGCTCGATGAAGTGCGCGCCCTTGAGCGCCGACTCGCTGAACAGGACGCCGTTGTTGGCGATGATCCCGACGGGGTGGCCGTGCAGCCGGGCGAAGCCCGTGACCAGCGTCTGCCCGTACAGCGGCTTGAACTCGGCGAAGCGGCTGCCGTCCACCAGGCGGGCGATCACCTCGCGCACGTCGTAGGGGGTGCGCGGGTCCGGCGGCACGACCTCGTAGATCGACTCCGGCTGGTACAGCGGCTCCTCGGCGGGCTCGACGTCCCAGGGCCGCGGGCTGCGCGGCCCGAGCGTGCCGACGATCTGCCGGACCAGTTGGAGCGCGTGCGCGTCGTCCTCGGCCAGGTGGTCGGTGACCCCGCTGACCCGGCTGTGCAGGTCGCCGCCGCCGAGTTCCTCGGCGGTGACCACCTCGCCGGTCGCCGCCTTCACCAGCGGCGGGCCGCCCAGGAAGATCGTCCCCTGCTCGCGGACGATCACCGCCTCGTCGCTCATCGCCGGCACGTACGCGCCGCCGGCGGTGCACGAGCCGAGGACGGCGGCGATCTGGGGGATGCCGGCCTTCGACATGGTCGCCTGGTTGAAGAAGATCCGGCCGAAGTGCTCGCGGTCGGGGAAGACGTCGTCCTGCATCGGCAGGAACGCACCGCCGGAGTCGACCAGGTAGACGCACGGCAGCCGGTTGTGCAGGGCCACCTCCTGCGCGCGCAGGTGCTTCTTCACCGTCATCGGGTAGTAGGTGCCGCCCTTGACGGTGGCGTCGTTGGCGACGACGACGCACTCGCGGCCGGAGACCCGCCCGATGCCGGTGATGATCCCGGCGGCCGGGGCGTCGCCGCCGTAGAGGCCGTGCGCGGCCAGTGGGGAGAGCTCCAGGAACGGGCTGCCCGGGTCGAGCAGGGCGTCGACCCGCTCCCTGGGCAGCAGCTTGCCGCGCTCGACGTGCCGCTGCCGGGCCCGCTCTCCCCCGCCCTGGGCCACCCGGCGCAGCTGCGCGGCCAGGTCGGCGGAGAGCGCGGCGTGGGCCTCGGCGTTGCGCCGGGCGGCGTCCGCGTCGGCGGCGGGTGTGCGGGCCAGCACGGGGGCGTCCACGGTGCGGATGTTAACGACGGTTCACGTCCCCGGTCAACGCACGCTAGCATCCGGAGGTGACCGAGCTCGCGAGGTCACCCAGGGGCACAGCACCACCGGTCGCGAGGCCGACGAGCGCCGGCGAGGAGGTCGCGTGACCGACGTCGACACCGCGCTGCACGCCGATGCCGCGCGTCCGTCGCGGCGGGAGCAGATCCTCCGGGCGGCCGCGCAGCTGTTCGCCGAGCGCGGCGCCCGGGCCGTGGGGGTGGACGACGTCGGCGCGGCCGTCGGCGTCACCGGCCCGGCGATCTACCGGCACTTCGCCAGCAAGGACGCGATGCTCGCCGAGATGCTGCTGCGCATCAGCGAGCGGCTGCTGGCCGGCGGCACCGAACGGGTCACCGACGCCGGCGACGACCCCCTGGCGCAGCTGCGGACGCTCATCGCCTTCCAGGTCGACTTCGCCCTCGACAACCCGGCACTCATCACCGTGCACGACCGCGACCTCGGCTCGCTGCCCGGCGACGACGCCGCCCAGGTGCGCCGGCTGCAGCGCCGCTACGTCGAGGTGTGGGTCGGCGTCCTGGGCCGGCTGCACCCCTCGGCGGACGCCGCGACCAGCCGGGCCCGGGCCCACGCGGTGTTCGGGTTGATCAACTCCACGCCGCACAGCGCCGGGCGGGTGCCGCGGGCGCAGATGGCCGCCCTGCTGGCCGCGATGGCCGAGGCCGCCGCCACCTCCTGAGAGAGAACCCGTCCCTCTCACCGCTCGCAGGCTCGCGGCGAGCCTCCGGACGGGGCCTCAGGCGGTCGGCGAGGGCATCGGCAGGACCAGCGCGGTCGAGGCGAGGACGTCGAGGTCCGCGGCGCTGCCGGTGGACCCGGGCGCCGCCCACGCGGTCTCCACGATGGTCACGGTGCTGCCCGAGACGGCGCTGGCGTACTCCGCCCCGCTGAGCCCGTCGGGGCCGCCGTCGTAGCGCAGCCCCTCCCGCAGCAGGTCGCTGACGTTGCCGCTGCCGTTGCGGTCGGTCAGCGCGCGCAGCGCCCGTGCCCCGGCGGTGTCGCCCATGTCCACCGTGGCGACCGAGACGACGACCGGACGCCCGCCGGCGTCGGTCGAGTAGAGCGCCCGGGCGAGGCCGGTGCAGTCGCTGTCGGCGAAGAAGTCGGCCACCGCGCCGTAGGCGTTGCCCGCGCACGTGGGGTCCACCTGCACCCGCTGGGCGACGAAGGTGCTGCCGTCGACCACCTCGCGGTCCCCCGGCTGCGGACCGGTCGGGGCGTCGGTCGGCGCGGCGGTGTCCCCGGCCTGTGCCGTCCCGGCACCCGAGGCGGCCGGCGTCTCGTCGTCGCCGAACAGCAGCGTCGCCCCGACGCCGAGGACGGCGGCGAGGAGCAGCGCCGCGACCGCGAGCAGCGCCGTCCGCATCCGCGGCCGCGGGCGCCGGCGCGCCGCGACGAGCGGCACGCCCTCGGGCAGCGGCGCCCGGGGCGCGGGCAGCGGCTCGGCGGCCACCGGCGCGGGCGCCGGCGGGGCGACGTCCTCCCGCTCGGCGCCGGCGAACAGGCCGCCGATGCCGCCGGTCTCGTCGGCGGGCACGCCGACCGTCGGGCCGACGAGGGTGTCCTTCGGTCCGGCGGACGCCGCGGCCACCGCGGCGTCCCGGGCGGCGGCCGCGCGGGACGCGGCCTCCTCGTCGGCGCGGATGGCCGCGGCGGCGACCGCCGCGGCCGCCGCCGGGTCCACGAGCGGGCGGGCGGGCGCCTGCGGAGCGGCCGGCACCGGCGCGGGCGGCGGGGCCGTCGCGGGGGCGGCGAACGCGGGGCCCGACGTCATCGCCGCGGGGGCCATCAGCTCGGGGGTGCGCAGGACGTACGGCGAGTACGGGAAGCCCTCGCCGTTGAGCTCCTGCACCGACGGGCCACGCCCGGCCAGGCCCAGCGCCTCGAGCGCGGCCCGCACGTCGGCCGTCGTCCACAGCCGGGGGTTGTCCACGCCGGCGTACCGGGCGCTGCGGGCGATGCCGAGCAGCAGGGACCGCGGCTCCAGGAGCGCCACCTGGTCGCCCTCGCCGAGGTCGCCGTCGGCGGGGACCAGCCCGGTGAGGTCGCCGACCAGCACCGTCAGCCGGGCGATGCGGCCGGGCTCGAGGCCGGCGCGGCGCAACCGGACGGCGGCGTCCATGCCCGCCCGCATGAGCCCGTCGAGGGGGCTGGAGCCGCCGCCGGCCAGCTGCAGCACGTCACCGGGCTGCCCGGCCTCCGGGCCGATGGTCCAGGCGCCCTCGGCCGCGGCGGTGACGACACCGCTCTGGCGGACCACCTCGACGACGCGGACGACGGCCAGGCCCTCGGGCACGAACACCACGGCGTCGGAGAGCCGGCGCTCCATCGGCCCGTCGACCACCGGGATCGACGCCACGACCGCGCCCCGGACCGCCCCGCCGGTGTCCCAGCGCACCAGTTCCTCGAACAGCGCCCGCTCACCCGCCGTCTGCAGCGGCATCGGGGTGAGGGGCAGCACGTCGTCCTCCGGGGGCGGGTCGGGTGGGGTGGGGCGGCGCGGAGCCGCGACCGGCGGCGGTGAGGGGCCGGCGGAGTCGTCGTCCGACGTTACGTCATGTGACGGGTCGGTCCCCCGCCATCAGCGGGCCGACGCGCCGCCGGACCGGACGGCGACGTCGTCGTCGTCCGCCTCGACCGGCTGCGCCCAGGCGGCCAGCCAGCGGCTGCGCGCCACGAGGTCCACCGCGGTCCACAGGACGGTGAAGGAGGCGCCGACCAGCAGCACCGACCACCACGTCCAGTCCCACGGCGGGAGGAAGCCGATCGCGTCCTGCGCCGCACCCGCGGCGTAGAAGACGGCGGTGACCACCGGCGCGGCCAGCCAGCCCGGCACCCGCCAGGTGACCGCGAGGTCGATCGCCACCGCACCGACGACGAGCACCAGCGGCAGGACCGACGGCGGGAAGTCCATCGCGACCAGGCCCAGCCACATGGCGGCGCGGTAGGCCAGATAGGTGCCGGCCACGACGGTGGCGGTCCAGCGCAACCCGACGAGCTCGCGCGCCACCACCAGGGCCAGCAGGCCGGCGCAGAGCATCCAGGCCGGGTGCACCCACGAGGGCACCGGGAGCATGAACATCGTCGGCGTCTGCCCCTGGGCGGCGGCGAAGTCCAGCAGCTGCGGCTCGGCCGTCGTCCGGCCGGCGTCGTAGGCCTGCAGCGACAGGACGCCGTACTCCTGGTGCTGGGCCGGGAAGACGACGTTCTCGACGAAGAACAGCCACAGGCCCAGCGAGACGAGGTCGCGCACCCGGCCCGGCGCGGCGTACAGCCACCAGCCGCGGACGGCGCCGGCCAGCATGATCGCCGTCCCGAGGTAGAGCAGCGCGTGGCTGGGGCTCCAGCTGGTGATGTCCAGGCCGTTGACGCGGTGGTTGACGATGTCGATCGGGATCGCGACCAGGAAGGTCGCGATGCCCGCCTGCATGAGCCGCAGCGCGCGGCGGTCGACGCCGTAGCCGCTGTAGCTGTGGAAGACCACCAGGGCGACGACGACGGCGGTGCCCGCGGAGTTGAGCAGGTGCGGCGGGGCCAGGTCGTCGCGCAGCCACTTGAAGTGCCAGGAGACGTCCCACGACGACCCGAGCATCTTCAGCAGGAAGGCCCCGAGCCAGGCGGTGTAGATCCACCGCAGCTCCTCCTGCGAGGTGGGCCGGCCCGGGCGACCGGGGGTCACGTACGCCAGCCACAGCCAGCGCAGCGCGCCGATCGGGTGGCGCAACGCGGCAGGCAGCGAGCCCGGAGCCGGCGGGACCGGTCGCCCGGTCGCGACGGGGACGGTGGCAGCGGGCACGGCGGGTACTCCTGGGCTCGGGGCGGGACCGGACCGAGCCTAGTGGCGGACGCCCCCGTTCCTCGACGCTCGAATGGCACCGGTGTGCCGCATGCGGTAGAGGGGGCATGCGCGGGGCGGCCGTGGCGAACGGGACGTACTGTCGTCCGACGTGGCGGAGAGCGCGGGACACCTGGTCTGGATCGACTGCGAGATGACCGGGTTGGACCTCACCCGGGACAAGCTGATCGAGGTCGCGGTGCTGGTCACCGACTCCGAGCTCACCGTGCTCGACCCGGGGCTGGACCTGGTGATCTCGGCCTCCGACGCCGACCTCGACGGGATGGCCGACGTCGTCACCGAGATGCACGCCAAGTCCGGGCTCACCGACGCCGTCCGCGCCGCGACGCTGACCGTCGCCGAGGCCGAGCAGCAGCTGCTGGCCTACGTGAAGCGCTTCGTGCCCGAGCGCCGCACCGCCCCGCTGTGCGGCAACTCGATCGGCACCGACCGGGGCTTCCTCGCCCGCGACATGCCCGAGCTGGACGACCACCTGCACTACCGGATGATCGACGTCTCCTCGATCAAGGAGCTGGCCCGCCGCTGGTTCCCGCGGGTGTACTTCGCCCAGCCGCAGAAGGGGCTGGCCCACCGCGCACTGGCCGACATCATCGAGTCCGTGCGGGAGCTGGCCTACTACCGGCAGACGCTGTTCGTCGACGGCCCCGGCCCGTCGACGTCCGAGGCGCAGGCCGCCTCCGCGCGGGTGACCGACGCCTTCGCGGCCGTCTTCGCCGCCGAGGAGGCCGGCGAGCCGGGCCAGCCACCCGCTGCGTCGGGGATCTGAGTCGCCGGGTATCGTTGCTCCGGTTCCCCGGCCGACCCGCTCTCGCCAGCGGCCGGCCGGGAGACGTGGTGGGTGTAGCTCAGCTGGTAGAGCACCAGGTTGTGATCCTGGGTGTCGCGGGTTCGAGCCCCGTCACTCACCCCACGTGGGAGAGGCCCTGGTCAGGCGACTGACCGGGGCCTCTCCCGTTCCCCGGCCCGGAGTGGGGGGCGAGATCACGCCTTCTGCCCCCTCGTGGGGGCAGATCGGGGGCAGTGGCGGGGCGACCGCGCACCGCAGACAGCTCCCGACACGCCGCAGGACCGCGTCGCCGCCCCGGACCTGAGCCCACGCGCACGCGCACGCGACATCCTCCACCAGCTCGCCGGGCACTCCACCACACGGATGGCCGCCGCGCTGGCCCTGTCGACGAACACCGTGCGGGGCCACATCCAAACGCTGCGGCGCAAGCTCACCGCGCCGAACCGGGACGGCATCGTCGGCCGTGCCCGCGACCTGGGCCTGCTGTAGCGGGGCGGGCGACCGGCCGGGAGCAGTCGTCTCCGGCACGACCGCCGCAGCGGTCCGCATCGGGCCCGTCGCGCGCGAGGTCCGGCCTGCCGGGCCTGACCGCCGGGTAGCAGCCGACCGGAGCGACGAGGAGTCATCGCAGCCAGCGGTGCAGGGACTTGCGGCCGGCCGCCTTCCAGGCGTCGTCGAAGTGCTGCTGGGACTGCTCCGCTCGCGCCTCCTCGAGCGCGTGCAGGCGCCCGTAGAGGAAGGCGGTACTCGTGCTGGAGGTGTTCAGGGCCAGCTCGCGCAGCCGTTCCCGGGTGAGGACGGAGTCCTGGTGCTCCCCCAGCGCCTCCTGCACCGCCTCCATCGCCTGGGCGAACGCTGTGGCGTCGGCTCCGAAGACCCGGCCGACCGACTCACCGGCGTAGCGGGCGGCCTTCGCGGCCTTGCGGGCGTCGTGCAGCAGCTCCTCCCGCTCGGCGCCGGCGGGCCGGGCGGATGCGTCCTCGACGAGGCGGCGGACTCCGGCGTAGCTGCGGGCCACCAAGCGCGGCAGCGCCTTCCCTGCGCGCGCTCCGGCGCGTGCGGTGAACGGCGGGCAGGCGACCAGGTCGTCGAGGTCGGTCAGGAGGCGGTGGTAGCGATCGCCGTCCAGCTCGGCGAGCACCCGGTCGTGGGCGCTGCGGTAGGCGACGCCCAACTCCGCTCCGGCGACCTCGGCGACCGAACCTGGCTCGCCGAGCGGGTTCTCCGCCTCGACCGCCGTGCGCACGCGGTCGCGCATCACCTCGGCGTCCCGGGCCGCGCCCAGCTCCCCGGCCAGCCACTTGAGCTCCCCACGCAGCGGGCGGACCACGTCGCCGGCGAACAGCGGCTTGAACGTGGCCAGGGCGCTGCGCAACCGCCGGGTGGCCACACGCATCTTGTGGACGGCGTCGTGGGCGTCCAGGCGCACCGGCAGGTCCTGCGACCGAATCTGCTCCACCTGCTCGCGGACATAGGCGAGGATCACGTCCCCGGCGGCCGACTCGGTCGTGAGCTTCGCCGCCTTCCGCTCCGCCGGCTGGACGCGCTCGTGCCCGTTCAGCGCCTGCACGAGTTCTGAGGAGCTCGGGGCCTCACGCAGTCCCCGTGCCCGCAGGTGGGTGTCGACGGCTTCGAGGAGCTCGGTCGCGCCGCCGACGAGTCCCACCTCGATCTCCCGCCAGGACGTGGCGGCGCCGGCCGCGTCTCCGCTGCCGTCGGTCGACCACAGCCTGCGCGCGCTGACGCGGTCGTCGGCGATCTCCGCCAGCGCCTGCCCGGTCGCATCGACCAGCCGGCGCACCGTCCGGTCGGTGGTGATCTCGGCGACCGGCCGCAGCGGGGCGCCTCGGCTGTGGGCCCAGACCATGTTCTGCAGCGCCTCGGGCACGGTCCGGGTGGCGCGGCCCAGCGGCAGGTGCACCTCCGAGCGCGCCCTGGTCCCCGCGGGGACCTCGAGGTGCCATCCGGCGTCCTCGTCGCCCGTGCGCCGGCGCAGGGTCAACCCCGCCGCCGCCAGACGGAGGTCCGCGGTGTCGAAATGGACCGCCTCCAGCCGCTGGTCCTCCGCCTCGCCCTCGGCGACCGGGGTCGCCGGGTCGACCGCCGTGCTGCGGCCCTCCGCCGATCTGGCCACCAGTTCAGCCAGGGGCGGCAGCTCGAACGACTTCTGCGCGGCGTACTTCTTTGCGATCTCCACGTGAACCTTCTTCTCGATCCACACGTGAACGGCCGGCGTCTCGCAGGTGTACCAGGCCGGAGCACCGCAGACCCCGCATCCGATCGCGCGGCGGGTTTCGAAGTCCTCCACGTCGGGTGAGGCGTGCCCCGCCCGCCGGAGCGAGGCATGTGGCCGGACGTCGTCGGCCAGTGCGGCCGTCCGACCGGAGTGCGAGGAGGGTGCCAGCGTGGCGTCAGCGACGTCGCGGGCGCAGCCCGCGTGCGGGAAGGTGGCGCGGCCCACGCCGCCCGCGCCAGCTTCCGGTTCGGCTTCCCCGACGGGTCCAGCAGCGGCCCACCGACCGCGCGAGCGGCTGGATCCGAGGCGGCCCGCCGGCCGGCAGCCCCGCGTCTGCCGACCCGGCTGACGGTCATGTCCGTCCCCGGCCCCCGGCGGCCGCGCTCCAGCGGCTGGTCAACGCTCGACGTGCACTTGGACCTGCAGACCGGTCGCGTGACCGCGATCGGACGGCTGGACGGCCGCACTGCACCACTGCTGCACGACGCCGTCTCGGTCCTGCTGCGCACCGAGCAGCCGACTGTGACCGTCGACGCGAGCGGGATGGAGGTCGCCGATCACGCCGCGCTGCGGGCCATCGGTGACGCCTACCGCCGCGCGATGCGGCGGGGCCGGCGGCTCACCCTGCGCGGCGCGTCACCGCAGCTGCGCAGCGCTCTGACTCGACTGCACCTGAGTCACCACCTCTTCTTCGACGACGCGCCGCCGACCACGGACGAGACGCTGACGCCGTGAGGGCTTCCGGCGGTGCCATGTGACCCGGCCTCCGCGACGTCATCGGTACGGACGCGAGGACCGACGCACGGAGCGCGGTCGGTGACGCGGCGCCGAGCTGCGGGCCACCACGCCAGCAGCCTCACGACGACCATGCCTCGCACGCTCCAGCCGCTTCTCGCCGTCCGCGGCGTCTCGGGATGGACCATCCCGACGTCGCCAACAGAGCTCGAAGGCCGTCCCTGCCAGCCCGAGATGCGCTCCCGGTCGGGGGGCAGATTGGGGGGGGCAACTGACCGCTCAGGACCGCTGCAGATCGTCCGAGGCACGCGTGCCCTGCGCATTCGCCGGGCCCAGGCCCGGGACCGGCCTCACTCGCGGGTTCGAGCCCCGTCACTCACCCCATGTCGGAGAGGCCCTGGTCGGGCGACTGACCAGGGCCTCTCCCGTCTCCGCGGCGCGGTCCGAGCCGATCTCACCCACCCGGGGGGCCGGCCGCGGCCAGGCTGACCCGACGCAGCTGCTCGGCCGTCCGGCGGAGCTGCTCCAGCTCCCGGGGGGGCACACCGTCCGCGGTGACGACCACCAGCCGGTCCAGGGTCAGCGTCGTGCGGGTGGCCGTCGCCGAGAGCCGGACGGCCAGCTCGTGGGCGCGGTCGGTCGCCGCCCGGACCCGTTCGTGGATCGACGGCCCGGAGTCCACGCGGGCCCAGACGATCTTCCGGTCGCCGGCGATGGACCAGCCGTGCGCGCCGCAGATCCGGGCCACCATCCCCAGGCCCATGCCACCCTCGGCCGCGTCCCGGCCGATCGCCGGGACCGGCGGCCGGTCGGTCGCGCCGTCGCTGACCTCCAGGAGCCAGCCCGAACCGGCAGGGATGACGGCGACCTCCACCGGCGGCCGCCCGTGCCGGAGCCCGTTGGAGACGAGCTCCTCGAAGGCCAGCAGCAGCCGCTCCCCGTGGTCCTGCCCGGCCGCCAGTGCGCCGGTGAGCAGCGCCTGTCGCAACTGCACTCGCATGCGGGTGAGCTGCCCCGGGGTGGCCGGATGCCCCTGCCAGGCCGCCGCCGCGTCGTGGACCGACGCCGGTGGCGGTCGGCGCACCCATGCTGCCTGGCCCATGTGCCCATCCCGGGGGTGTCGAGCCACGCTCGGCTCGCCGGGTCGAGTGTCCACCCTCCCGCCGAGAACCGGTCGGACCCGTCTTGTTACAGCTCCTACCGGTCTGCGGCGTACCCGCCCGGCCGGTGGTCCATGCGACACGCGCGGGCCTCTCCGCGTCGATCGAGCACAGCCGGCCGGTGGTCAGCGCGGACGGGTCTCCGGGAACAGCAGGTCGACGAAGCGGGCGGCGGTCGGCCGGGGCTCGTGGTTGGCCAGCCCGGGCCGCTCGTTGGCCTCGACGAAGACGTGCTGGGGCCCGTCGAGGTCGGGAACGAGGAAGTCCAGGCCGGTCACCGGGATGCCGATGGCCCGGCTGGCCCGCACGGCGGCCTCGGCGATCTCGGGGTGCAGCCGGTCTGTGACGTCCTCGATGGTGCCGCCGGTGTGCAGGTTCGCCGTCCGCCGGACCCGGATCGTCGTCCCCTCCGGCGGGACGTCGTCCATCGCCCAGCCCGCACTGGCGACGACGGCGGCGGTCGTCGCGTCCAGCGGGATCCGCGACTCCCCGCCGGTGGCCCGCTCCCGGCGCCGGCTGGTCCGGCGGATCAGCGTCGTGACGTCGGAGACCCCGTCGGCGACCACCGTGGCCGGGCGGCGGACGGCGGCCGCGACCACCTGGTGGTCGATGACGACCACGCGCAGGTCCTCCCCCGGCACCAGTTCCTCGACCAGCACGTCGGGGCAGTGCTGCCGCGCGAACGCGACGGCCGACCGCAGCCCCGGCTCGTCGCTGACGCCGACGGTGATGCCCCTGCCCTGCTCCCCGTGCGCCGGCTTCACCACCAGCTCGCCGAACCGCTCGAGCAGGGCCAGGGCCGCACCCAGGTCGTCCCCGGCCACCTCGACGCCCACGGGCACGCGGACCCCGGCGCCCGCCATGATCCGGCGGGTGACCCGCTTGTCGTCGCAGCGGCTCATGGCCACGGCGGTGGTCAGCTCCGAGAGCGACTCGCGGGTCAGCACGCTGCGGGCGCCGAGCGTGAACCGCATCTCGCCGGAGGCGGCGTCGGTCACCTCGACCCGGATCCCCCGGCGCAGGGCCTCGTCGGCGAGGATCCGGGCGTAGGGGTTGAGCCGGTCCAGCCCGGGCGGGCCGGGGGCGAACAGCGGCGCGTTGACCGCGTTCCGGCTCTTGACCACGAGTGCGGGCACCTGCCGGAACCCGAGCTTGCGGTAGAGCGCGATCGCCGGCCCGTTGTCGTGCAGCACCGAGAGGTCGAGGTAGTTGCGGCCCCGGGCGAGGTAGCGCTCGGCGAGCACCCGGACCAGCGCCTCCCCCGTGCCCGGCGGGGCCTCGCCCGGGTCCGCGGCCAGGCACCACAGGCTGCTGCCGCCCTCCGGGTCCCCGAACGCCCGGACGTGGTCGACTCCCGTGACCGTGCCGACCACGCGCCCGGTGCGCCGGTCCTCCGCCACGAGGTACCCCACGGTGCGGGTGGAGTGGTTGTGCCAGACCGTGGCGCGGTCCCCGTGCACCATGCCGGTGCGCGTGACGATGCGCTCCATCTCGGCGACGTCGTCCGGGCAGCTCACCGTGCGGACGAAGACGTTCTCCACGAGTTCCCGGCGCGGGCGGTAGTGGTGCAGGTCCAGCCGGAAGGTGAGCGAGGGGTCGAGGAACAGCTCGGTGGGCGCCAGCGCCAGCAGCACCTGCGGGTCGCGGGCGTAGATGCAGATGTCGCGGTGGCCGTCGGCCTCGGCGCGCATCGCCTCGACCAGCCGGTGCGGGTCGGCGAAGGTCTGGCCGAACACCAGCCGCCCCCAGCCGAGGTCGAGGGTGACCTCGGTGTCCATGCCGCGCAGCTGGTGCTCCGACGGTGGCCGCCACGGGGTGCCGGTGATCGTCGGGACGGCGGTCAGCGACCGCCGGCGCAGCTCAGGCCGCGCGACCACGAGACACCTCCCGCCGGTGCGGGTCGCGTCGGGGCGAGGGAGTCGAGGTACTGGGGAACACGGAGCACCGCCACCCGGGTTCGTGCGCGGCCCGTGGGGCGACGTGCTGCACCCCTGCCGTGCCGGGCGGGCATGCCCGCCGCGACGGGCACCCAACCCTGCCACATCTGCCGGGCGCGGCGCTGCACCTGCTCCCGACGGCCGGCCCCGCGCCCGAGACGGCGCTGTGTGCACTCATCGTGATCTCCCGGCGGGCCGGACGACGTCGTGTGCACACAGCGGCCCGGGCTGCGCCGGCCGCCCGCCCACGGCAGAGGCCCTGGCCGGGGAACCGACCAGGGCCTCGCCGTGCCCCGCCGGCGGACGCCGGTGCGGGCGGGGACGCTCAGTGGATGTGCGAGCCGCCGTTGACGTCGTACGTGGCTCCCGTGACGTAGCCGGACTCCTCGCGGCACAGGTACGTGATGAGGTCGGCGACGTCGGCGACCCGGCCGTTGCGGCCGACCGGGATGCCGGCGACGAGCTGCGTCTTGCGCTCCCCCTCGAGCGCGCCGCCGGTGATGTCGGTGTCGATCAGCCCGGGGGCGACGGCGTTCACGGTCACGCCGGCCGGCCCCAGCTCGCGGGCCAGCGCGCGGGTGAAGCCCAGCTGGCCGGCCTTCGCCGCCGAGTACGCCACGCCGCCGAAGACCCCGCCGCCCCGCTCGGCCGACACCGAGGACAGGAAGACGATCCGGCCGAAGCCCCGCTCGGCCATGCCGGGCGCGAGGCGCCGGGTGACGTTGAAGGCACCGCGCACGTTCACGGCGAAGATGCGGTCCCACTCCTCGCCGGTGACCTCGAGGAACGGCGTCGGTGAGGTGATGCCGGCGTTGTTGACCAGCGCGCCGACCGGGGGCAGCGCGCCGTCGAGGACCGTGAGTGCGGTCTCCACCGATGTCTCGTCGGTGACGTCGCAGCCGATGCCCACGGCCTGCACGCCGGAGAGCTCCTCCACCTCGGAGGCGGCGTCCTTGGCGCTGGCCTCGTCCAGGTCGAGGACGGCGACGTTCCAGCCGGCCGCGGCCAGCGCGTGGGCGGTGGCGCGGCCGATGCCGCGCTTGGAGCCGGCTCCGGTGATGACGGCGGTCTTGTCGGACACGGACATGGTGTTCCTCCAGCAGGGGTCGGGTGAGGGCGGTCAGACGGTGGCGGGGGTGGGGTCGGCCGACCAGGCCGCGGCCGGACGGCGTGCGGTGCCGTCGAGCTCGGCCTTGACCCTCGCGACGATGGCGTCGGTGGACAGGCCGTAGCGGTCGTGCAGGGTGGGCAGGGCGCCGGCGGCGAGGAACTCGTCGGGCAGCGCGATCGGGACCACCCGGTTGCCGACGCCGGCGAAGGCCAGGGTCGACGCGACGGACTCGCTCAGCCCGCCGACGACGGTGTGGTTCTCCAGGGTCACGAGCAGCCGGTCGGTGCGTGCCGCCCGCAGGATCGCCTCGGTGTCCAGCGGTTTGATCGTGGGGACGTGCAGCACGGCGACGTCGACGTGATCGGCCTCCAGCCGCGCCGCCGCCTGCAGTGCCCGCATGGTCATGAGCCCGGTCGCGACGAGGACGACGTCCCGGCCGGTGCGCAGCTCGGCGGCCTTGCCGAGCTCGAACCGGTAGTCGTACTCGTCGAGCACCGTGGGCACCGCGCCGCGCAGCAGCCGCAGGTAGGTCGGGCCGGGGGCCGACGCGAGGGCCGGCACCGCCTGCTCGATGTCGACCGAGTCGCACGGGTCGACGATGGTCAGGCCCGGACAGCCGCGGAGGATCGCGAGGTCCTCGGTGGCCTGGTGACTCGGCCCGTAGCCGGTGGTGAGGCCGGGCAGGGCGCCGACGACGTTGACGTTGAGCCCCGGCTCGGCGATGTCGAGGCAGAGGAAGTCGTAGGCCCGCCGGGTGGCGAACACCGAGTAGGTGGAGGCGAAGGGCACCAGGCCCACCTCGGCCATCCCGGCCGCGGCCCCCAGCATCACCTGCTCGGCCATGCCCATCTGGAAGAAGCGGTCCGGGTGGGCGTCGCGGAACACGTGCATGTCGGTGTACTTCGCCAGGTCGGCCGACAGCCCGACGATCTCGGGCCGCTCCTCGGCCAGCCGGTTCAGCGCGTGCCCGAACGGGGCGCTGGTGGTGCGCTGCCCGGGGTCGGCGAAGGACGCGATCATCGCCGAGGTGGTCAGCTTCTTGCGGGGGCTGGTGCTGGTCATCGGAGGATCCCTTCCGTCAGCTGGTCGCGGGCGATCTGCCACTCGTGCTCCTCGACCCGCATGAAGTGGGCCTTCTCCCGGCTCTCCAGCAGCGGCACCCCGCGTCCGATGCGGGTGTCGCAGATGAGCACCGACGGCGAGCCGCGGTGTCCCCGGATCTCGTCGAAGGCGTCGACGAGGGCGGCGACGTCGTTGCCGTCGACCCGCAGCGCGTGCCATCCGAAGGCCCGCCACTTGTCGGTGACCGGCTCGGTGCGCAGCACCCCGGCGGTGGGGCCGTCGGCCTGCAGGGCGTTGACGTCGACGATCGCGGTGACGTTGTCCAGGCCGTGGTGGGCGCAGGCCATCGCCGCCTCCCACGTGGAGCCCTCGTCCAGCTCGCCGTCGGAGAGCAGGTCGACGACCCGGGCGGGGTTGCCGAGCCGGCGCAGCCCCAGCGCCATCCCGGTGGCGACCGCCAGGCCGTGGCCGAGCGAGCCGCCGGAGATCTCCATCCCCGGGGTGTAGGACGCCATCCCCGACATCGGCAGGCGGGAGTCGTCGGAGCCGTAGGTCTGCAGCTCCTCGAGCGGGATGGTCCCGGCCTCGGCCAGCGCCGCGTACAGGGCGATCGCGTAGTGGCCGATGGAGAGCAGGAAGCGGTCGCGGTCGGCCCAGTGCGGGTCCTCGGGCCGGTACCGCAGCTGGTCGGTGTAGACGGTGGCGAGGACGTCGGCGACGCCGAGCGCCTGCCCGATGTAGCCCTGCCCCTGCACCTCCCCCATGTCCAGGGCGTTGCGGCGGATGCGGTAGGCGGCCTCGCGGATCCGCTCGATCCGTGCGGTCCGGTCGACCGGGCCGGCCGCCGTCCGCGGCGTGCGCAGCGATGTCATGACGGTCTCCTCGTCGTTCGTCGGGTCAGTCGGCCGTCGGCCGGGGGGTCAGCAACCGCTGCTCCCCGCCGTTCCGGGGGGCGGGGAGCCCGTCGGGCGTCGTTCGCTCCGAGAGGCTCTGCTGGAGAGCGGCGACCTCGTCCCGCTCGGCCCGGCCCCAGGTCTCGCGGGTCAGGAGCGCGGCGACCAGGCCCAGCACCCCGAAGCCGGCGAACAGCAGCGCCGGGCCGATCCAGCCGACACCGGCGTACAGGGCGGTCGCCACCAGCGGCGTGAAGCCGGAGACGACGGCCGACATCTGGTAGGCCAGGGACGCGCCGGTGGTGCGGGTCTTGGCCGCGAACAGCTCGGAGAACCAGGCGCCCTGCACCCCGGCCAGCGAGTTCTGCAGGACCGCGTAGCTGATGACGAACGCGACGACGATCGCCACGGCGACGCCGGTGTTCGCCACGAGGAACAGCGGGATGCCCCACAGGACGTGCAGCGCGGTGCCCCACAGGTACACCGGGCGCCGTCCGATGCGGTCGGTCAGCGAGCCCCAGTAGGTGGTGGCGAAGATGCCGATGCCGGCGGCGATCATCGTCGCGGTCAGGGTGACCGACCGGCCGGCCAGCTCCTCGGCGGCGACGTAGGACAGCATGAACGTGACCGACACCGCGTAGCCGGCGGTCTCGGTGATCCGCAGGCAGAAGGCGCGCAGGATGTTGCGCCAGTCGTCGCGCAGCACCTCGAGCAGGGGGTTCTTGGAGAGCTCGCCCTCCTCCTTGAGCTCCTCGAACTCCGGCGACTCCTCGACCTTGAGCCGGATGACGATGCCCACGACGATCAGCACGGCCGACAGCAGGAACGGCACCCGCCACGCCCACGAGCCGCCCAGCGGCACGCTGACCAGGAACGCCAGGTTGGCCAGCAGCAGCCCGACGGGGAAGCCGGCCTGGGTGATGCCGGTGTACAAGCCCTTCTTGCGCCAGGGCGCGTGTTCGAAGCACATGAGGATCGCGCCGCCCCACTCCGCGCCGAACGCCAGCCCCTGCACCACCCGCACGACCACGAGCAGGACCCCGGCCCAGACGCCGACCTGCTGGTACGTGGGCAGGCAGCCGATGAGCACCGTCGCGATGCCCATGAGCAGCAGGGAGCCGACGAGCACCGGCTTGCGGCCGATCCGGTCGCCGAGGTAGCCGCCGATGATCCCGCCGAGCGGGCGGACCGCGAAGCCGATGCCCAGGGTGGCGAACGACAGCAGCGTGCCCGACAGCGGGTCGTCCGCGGGGAAGAAGGCGGTGTTGAAGTACAGCGCCGCCGCGATGCCGAAGCCGATGAAGTCGTAGGTCTCGATGGTGGCGCCGATCGAGCACCCCACGGCGACCTTCTTCTTGGTCGGCGTGCCGTCGATCGGGTGCCAGGCGGCGACCTCCTCGAGGTGGGGATCGCGGACTGGAGATTGCCGTCCGGTCATGGGTGACCTC
Organism: Geodermatophilus sp. SYSU D01186; assembly: GCF_054050215.1. Lineage (NCBI taxonomy): Bacteria > Bacillati > Actinomycetota > Actinomycetes > Geodermatophilales > Geodermatophilaceae > Geodermatophilus > Geodermatophilus sp. SYSU D01186. The sequence continues at coordinate 49,006 of NZ_JBJGYW010000008.1, forward strand.
CGGTGAGCGGGTGGGCGTCAGTAACCCCGTTGTCAGTTGACTGTTAACAGTCGACTGACGACGAAGTCTGAGAGGCACGCGTCACAGTGTCAAGGGTCACTTCAGGTGCGCTGGTCAGAGCTGCGCCGGCACACCACGACGCCCGACGGCCGGCATCTCGGGACCGGCGGTCGAGCGGGGACGGCGACGGGTCGCCGCCGGATGGCTCAGGCGGACTCGGGCGCCTGGGCGAAGCGCTCCGCAGCCGAGGCCATGTGCTCGTCGACGACGTGCAGGGCCGCGGTCACGTCACCGCGCTCGATGGCGTCGACGATCGGGGCGTGCCGGTCGCGGGCCATCATCGGCGCCTGCCACGACGCCGCGTTGAGGATCGCGACCCGCATCCGGCCCTCGAGGTTCCGCCACGCCTCGACGAGCATGGAGTTGCCCGCCAGCCGGCACAGCTGGAGGTGGAAGGCGAGGTCCGCCTCGATCCGGGCCGGGGCGTCGGCCCCCTCGTCGGTGAGCTGGTCGAGTGCGGTCCGCAGCGCGGCGATGGCCGCCTCGCGGCGCGGCGACGCGATGATCTCCCGGACCGCGAGCCCCTCGAGGGCCGCGCGGACCTGGAACAGCTCGCGCACCTCCGCCGGGGTCAGGCTGTTGACCCGGAGCATCCCGCGGTTGCCGGCGGTGACCAGGCCCTCCTGCTGGAGGTGCCGCAGGGCCTCGCGCACGGTGCCCCGGCTGACGCCGAGGGAGCCGGCCAGCTCCACCTCACCGAGGTGGTCCCCCGGGCGGTACTGGCCGGAGATGATCGCCGACCGGAGCGCCTCCAGGGCGCGTTCGCGCAGCGTGCTGCGGTCCAGGCTGGCCAGTGGCTCCAGGCTCACGACGCACCTCCTCGTCGACCGGCAGCCTACCGGCGAGTGTCGACACGTCCGTGACGACTGCCGACAGACTCACCCGTCGTGGTGCCCAGGACGGCGCCGTGTGCACTCATCGTGACCTCCCGGCGGGCCGGAGGACGTCGTGTGCACACGGCGGCCCGGGCTGGAGGACGTCGTGTGCACACGGCGGCCCGGGCTGCGCCGGCCGCTCCACCGCGGCCGCGTGCCCCGTGGGACGGCTGGGGCGCCTGCGCCGAACACGCGCGATCCGGTTCCGCCGGGCGCCGAGCCGGGCTGGTGACCCTGGGGGCATGACTCTCGCCTACTCCTACGGGACCGCTCACGCCGTCGTGATGGTCGGCTCGGTGGGCACCGCGGAGGGCCTCCAGCCCCGGCAGATCGGCCCGGCGCACGCGACCATCGGCCGGGTCACCGGCCGCAGCCGCAAGGCGCTGTGCGGCGCCTACGTCGCCGTCGACGAGCAGACGGTGTGGCCCCCGGAGGGGTACGAGAGCTCTCAGCTGTGCGCCGAGTGCGCCACCCTCGCGACGCTCTGACCCCGGCTCAGCCGCCGGCCACCGAGGGCAGCACCTGGACGACGGCGCCGTCGCGCACCGCGGTGTCCACCCCGCCGCTGAACCGGACGTCGTCGCCGTCCACGTAGACGTTCACGAACCGCCGCAGCGCCCCTGACTCGTCCCGGATCCGGCGGGCCAGCCGGGGGTGGACGGCGTCCAGCGTGTCGAGCAGGCCGCCCAGCGTGCCGCCGTCCGGCTCCACCTCCAGGTGCCGCGCGCCGCCGGCCAGGTCGGCCAGGACGCCGGGCAGCACCACCTCGACGGCCATGGTCAGACCCGCGCCGCGCGCACGACGAGGACGTCGGGCAGGTGGTCGGCCACCAGCTGGAAGGTGTCCCCCTCGTCGGCGCTGGCGTAGACGCAGCCGTCACGGGTGCCGACGTAGATCCCGGTGGGGTCGGCGTCGTCGGCACAGAACCCGTCGCGCATGACCGCGGCCCAGAACCCGTCGGGCAGCCCGGCCCCCAGCTCGGTCCAGGTCTCCCCCGCGTCGCGGGTGCGGTGCACCCGCAGGCGGCCCCCAGGCGGCACCCGCTGCATGTCGGCGACCAGCGGCACCACCCACGCCGTCCCCGGCGTGGACGGCGAGGCGACGATCGGGAAGCCGAAGTCGGCGGGCAGACCGCCGGCGATCGACGTCCAGGCCTTCCCGGCGTCGTCGGTGCGGAAGACGCCGAAGTGGTTCTGGGCGTACATGCGGTCGGGGTCGCCGGCGTCGACGGCGACCTTGTGCACGCACTGGCCGTACTCCGGCGGCGGTTCGGGGAGGAAGACGGCGCTGATGCCGCTGTTGCGCGGCGTCCACCCGGTGACGCCGTCCTCGCTGAGGTAGACGCCGCCGGCGCTCATCGCGACCACGACCCGGTCCGACGCCGGGTCGGGCAGCACCGTGTGCACCGCAGCGCCACCGCCGCCGGGCTCCCAGGTGGGCCGGTGCGGGTGGTCCCACAGGCCGCGGACCAGGTCGAAGGTGCGCCCGCCGTCGGTGCTGCGCCACAGCGAGTGGGGCTCGCAGCCGGCCCACACGACATCGGGTCGCCCCGGGGCGTCGGGCCGCAGCTGCCAGACGCGGGCCAGCGCGGCGCCGGTGTCCTCCGGGAAGCGGATGGCCCCGGACTCGGTCTCCTGCCAGCTTCCGCCGAGGTCGTCGGACCACATCACCGTCGGGCCCCAGTGCCCGTACTGGATGCCGGCGAGCACCCGGGGCTCCGGCCGGCGGGTGTCGATCGACACCGCCGCGACCTCCTGGGCGAGCAGGTGCGGCTCCCCCAGGGTCCAGGTGCGCCGGTCGTCGTCGCTGCGGGCCAGCCACAGCCCCTTGCGCGTGCCGATGGCGAGCAGGTCGGTCATGGCGCCCCTCCGTGCGTCGGTCGGGGCGCGCGCCGCGCCCCTCGGAGGTCAGACCGCCGAGGGGCGCAGAACTCAGCGGCGGGTGGCGCCGCCGGGCTGTTCCGGGTCGGCGGCGTGCCGGGCGCGGTCGGCTGCCGTCGCGTCGTACTGCTGGCCACGGTCCGCCGCCGTCCCGTCGTACTGCTGGCCACGGTCGGCCGCCGTCCGGCCGTGCTGCTGGGCCAGCCCCGGGGCGAGCTTCTCGGCCTTGGCGCGCAGCTGGTCGGCGGCCGACGCGTGCTCCTGCGCCGCCTCCGCCCGCTGCCGGGCCTCCTGCTCGGCCAGCCGCGTCCGCTCCTCGACCTCGGCGCGCTCCCGGCGGGCGCGGGCGGCCTGCTCCTCGGCGGCGGCCCGCTCCTTCTCCGCCTGGGCCCCGCGCAGCTGGGCCTCCTGCAGGTGCTCGCGCGCCTGCTCCCGCTTCCTCGCCCCGTTGATCCGGTTGCGCTTGGCCAGTGCGAGGGCCAGCAACGCCAGCAGCACCACCGCCACCACGACGATGAGCACGATCACCCAGGTGTCCACGGCACTCTCCTCCGGTCGGGAACCGGATGATCAATAGCCGCGCAGCGGCGCGCGAAACGCCTGGCCGACGGCCGTCAGCTCACTTCAGCGCGCTGCCGGCCTGCCACTCCTCCCACGGGATCGTCCAGTCGTAGATGTCCGAGCGCAGCGTCCCGGCGCTGGAGCCGCGGATCTCCACGACGTCCCCCGGCTGGGAGAAGTCGAAGAACCACGCCGCGCGCTCGGTGCTGAGGTTGATGCAGCCGTGTGAGACGTTCGCCCGGCCCTGCTGGCCCACCGACCAGGGCGCGGCGTGCACGAACTCGCCGCTGTCGGAGATGCGGACGGCGTACTCGACCGGCGTCCGGTAGCCGTCGGGGCTGTCGACCGGCACGCCGTAGGTGCTGGAGTCCATGATCCGGTCGCGGTTCATCTCGGTGACGACGTGCGGGCCGTTGTAGCTGGGGTTGTCGGGACTGCCCGCGCTCATCGGCCAGGTCTGCACCAGCTGGTCGCCGTCGTAGACCTCCATGGTGTGCGTGGAGGCGTCGGCGATCGAGACGTGCTTCTCGCCGATGGAGAAGGAGACCGTGCGGTCCTTCTCCCCCCACACGCCGTCGCCGAAGGAGATGCCGTAGAGGTCGGCCTCCAGCGTGACGTCGGTGTTCGCCGGCCAGTACTGGGACGGCCGGAAGTGCACCTCGGTGTCGCTGAACCAGTTCCAGGAGCCGTCGGTGGGCGTGGTGCTGGTGACCCGCAGGTGGCTCTCGACGGCGGCCTTGTCGACCACCGGGTCGTCGAACCACACCCGGATCGGCATGCCGACCCCGACGGTCTGGCCGTCGAGCGGGCCGATGGACGGCGTCGAGACCGTCGCCGGGGTGACGGTGGTGAAGGTCGAGGCGGCCTCGACCGGCTTCTCGTCCGCTCCCTCCGCGGTGGCGGTGAGGGTGTAGCTGGTGCCGTAGGCCAGTGGGGCGTCCGGCGTCCAGAGGTCGGTGGCCGGGTTCTCCGGCGAGTCGGTGACCGCACCGGTGATCGCGGCGCCGGCGCCGTCGACGACCGTGACGTCGGTCAGCTCGCCGTCTGTGACGGAGATCTCCACCGGGACGAGGGGCGAGACGTCGACCGAACCGTCGGCGGGGGCCACCTGCACGGAGGCCGGGGGCGCCTCGGAGGTCGGCGCCGCGGCCGCCCCGGCGTCGCCCCCGTCGTCCTGGCAGCCGGCCAGGAGGACCAGCGCCCCCGCCGTGACCAGTGCAGCCGTCCGTCTCATCCGCGTTCCTCCTGCGTGCTGGGTGGCCGTCCCCGCGCCGGCCACCGGCGCCAGCACTCCAGTGTCCACGGAAGATCCGGAACGCGGTCGGACGCCGCGCCTGCGGACCACCCCGCCGGGACCCGGACGGCGCGTGTATCGTTCTCCCTCGTTGCGCGGTGCAGCCGCGGGACACGCGCCATTAGCTCAATTGGCAGAGCAGCTGACTCTTAATCAGCGGGTTCGGGGTTCGAGTCCCTGATGGCGCACCACACGACGCGGCCCCCTCCTCCGGGAGGGGGCCGCGTCGTCGTTCGGGGCCGGTCGGCTACGCCCCCGTCCGGGTCGGTGGCCGGCCCGCAGGGGCCCTGGGTGCCTCGGCCGGGGTGCGGCTGATCTTGCGCCACACCCAGCCGGAGGGCACCCGGCGTCCGGTGATCACGTACTCCAGCACGGAGTCGACCAGCAGGATCCTGCCCAGCGCCCGGCGCGCGGCGCCCCAGCCGGCCAGCAGCAGCTCGTCGCCGGCGCGCAGCACCAGGTCGTCGTCCGGCGCGAGCAGCGCCTCCTCGCCGCGGAGGACGAGGAGCACCATCGCGTGCAGCGGCTCGTCCCGGTTCTCCGGGTTGCGCAGCAGGTCGCCCAGCCGGACCTCCCCCGCCGAGAGCCACCGCCGCAGCGCCGGCGCCTCCTGCGAGGTCAGCCGCACCTTCCACAGCGCCTGCAGCTCCGAGCCGCAGAGGTCGGTGAGCCGGTCCACCTGCTCGGCGGCCCAGGCGTCACCCCGGGCGGGCATCTCCCGGATGAACCGCCACAGCAGCGGGGTGGACAGCTGCGCGTAGACCTCGTGCGCGATCACCTCGGTGGGCACCAGCCGCGCGTCCAGCTCCATGGCCGCGAACAGCGGCGCGCTCTCGGGCCGGTTCTGGCGGGCCGCGACGAACAGCCCCCGGTTGACGCGCCGGGCCGCCGCCACCAGTGAGAGGTTGGCGGTGTCGTTGTCCGTGCCGGCGACGAACCCGACCGCCCGCGCCAGGTCGGCCTGCTCGAGCACCTCCGGCTCGGAACCCTCGCCCACGATGATGTCGGCGTCCTCCGGACCGGTCGGGTTGGGCTCGATGACGGTGACCTCGATCCCCTCCGCCCGCAGGTCGGCGGTGAGCTCCCGGCCGAGCCGGCCGTACCCGCACACCACCCAGCGCCCGGACCGCGGCGGCGTCCCGCGTTCGGGCAGCGGCGCCCCGGGCCCGCTCTCCAGCCAGGTGAGCAGCTGGTAGGACGCCGGCGCGCTGAGCGCCAGGCGCAGGTGGTCGCCGAACCGGTCGAAGGGGTCGACCACGCTGGGGGTGCCGAACGCCCGCATGCGGTCGGCCATCGCCTCCGAGGTGGCGCGGGCGATGACCGGCAGGTCCGGCCGCAGCAGGGCGGCGGCCATGACCACGGTGAGGTTGGTCTCCTCGTCGTCGGTGAGCGCGACCACCGCCGCGCAGCACGCGTGGTCCAGGCCGGCGACGCCCAGGTGCCCGGGGTCGCGGGCGTCGGCGGCCAGCGCCGGGACGTCGGCGTGCAGCGGGGCGAGCTCCAGGTCGTCGATCCGCTCGGAGGAGACGTCCAGGACGACGAACCGGAGGCCGAGCGCGTCGATCGAGCGCCCGAGCAGCTCACCGGCGCGCCCGTACCCGGCGATCAACAGGAACGGCTCACGCAGCCGGGCCACCTTGCGGGTGAAGTGCTGCAGGGCCAGCGCCGAGCGGAACGCGCGGTCCTGCACGAGCGCCAGCAACGAGCCGATGGCGTAGGCCCAGCCGATCACCGCGAGGTAGATCGAGATGGTCACCCACATGCGCTGGTTGTAGGTGAACGGGTGCGGGATCTCGCCGAACCCGATCGTCGTGGCCGTGTAGCTCATGACGTAGAAGGCGTCGAAGAAGCCCATCCGGTACGGCTCGCCGTCGGCGTCCTGCCCCGGGATGAGGGTGAGCCCGAGCACGCTGACGGCGAAGATGCCGATGAGCACGATGAGCGGCACGCGCATGCGCCGCATGACCAGGAAGATCGTCTCCGAGGCCTCGACCGCCGAGGTGGCGGCGACCCGGAGGCTGCTGCGGCGCACGCGCCGGTCCTGGTCCTCCCGGCCGAAGATGGTGCGCCAGAAGGCGAGCAGGGGGTTGCCCACGACGACCTCCCGTCACCCGCGGTGGAAGGACACCGTCTCCACGACGAGCAGGACGACGGAGACGACGTTGGCCAGCAGGGCGCCACCGGACAGCGAGACCACGCTGGCCGTCCAGGACGGGGTCATGCCGGCTGACGAGACGTACTCGGCGTAGCCGAACATCAGCGTGGCGCCGATCAACTGCAGGTCGGCGACCAGGCTGGTGGCGAGGTGCACCGCCCCGATCTGGGTGCGGTCGCCGAACTTCAGCACGGTGGCGATGAGGTTGACGACCACCGCGGCGAACAGCTCGTAGGGGTTGTGCAGCGCGGGGTCGTCGATGTCGCCGATGAAGAAGCCGAAGTTGAGGGTGGCCGCGAGCACGACGAAGAAGCCGAAGACGACCTTCTCCAGGTTCACCCGGCCTCCCGTCTCGTGGCCCTGCCCGCTGCCCCGAACCGGCGGTCCCGAAACGCCTCACCGCCGTCGCAGCAGCGGCATCATCGCCTCGTCGACCAGCTCCGTCACGACCCCGGCGTCCAGCGGCCGCCCGGTGACCAGCCACCGGACGAGGAGGACGGCGGGTCCCACCTCCGCCGCGCAGGACGCCGCGGCCGCCGCGGTGATCTCGCCGCGGCACACCGCCCGCTCGAGGACGCCGGCCAGCGCCTGCGACCAGGCGGCCAGCGGACCCCTCCGGGAGGCCTCCGCCAGCACCGGGTCGCCGACGACCGCGCCGAACAGGCTGCGGGTCGCCCGGCCGGTCGGCCCGTCCATCAGGTCGAGGGTGGTGGTGAGCAGCGTCACGAGGTCGTCGCGCAGGTTGCCCGTGTCGGGCAGCGGCAGCGCGTCCTCCACGGCGACGTCGAGGACGCCGAGGAGCAGGTCGGCCTTGCTCGACCACCGCCGGTAGATGGTGGCCTTGCCCACGCCGGCCGCCATCGCGACGGCGTCCATGGTCAGCCCGGCGTAGCCCTCGCGGGCCAGTACGTCGAGAACGGCGGCGGCGATCGCCTGGTCCCGCGCGGGGTCCAGCCGACGCCGGCTGGTGCGGGTCCGCGCCGGTGCGCCCTCCGAACGGCGGAATCCCTCACCCACAGTCACCGACTGAACGTATCCCGTATCCTTCGGTAGCGCAGAGTGGCGGAACGACACAGCCTGCAATACGCGCTCCGGTGGAACCCCGGAACCCGGGAGACGCGGCGGGGCCGGCCGCGGTGTCCCGCGACCGGCCCCGTGCGTTCCCCCTCGACCGGTTCCGCCGTTCCCCCCGCGGCGTCTCCGGCCACTCCGGCGGCGGCGTTCCCCCACGCCGTCGCCGGTCGTCCTCCCGGTGCTCCCGTCCCCCGGCGGGAGCCCCGGTCCTGCTGCCGGCGGCGGCGTTCCCCCGCGCCGTCGCCGGTCGTCCTCCCGGTGCTCCCGTTCCCCCCGGGAGCACCGGTCGTGCCGGCCGGCGGCTCCGTCCCCCCGTGCGATGGAGACGCCGGCTGTCATCAGGCCCCGCAGGGCCGGCTCATCGCGCGGTGCCGCCGCGCTGCGTGGTGCTGAAGGTGAAGTCCAGGTCGCTGGTCGCGCCGGCCACCATGTCGGCGGTGGTCGTCGCCGGCAGCGTCGCGGTCAGCAGCAGGTGGTCCACCCCGCCCGGCGCCAGGCTGGCCGCCCCGGCGAAGGACGCGTCGGCCACGATCGGGCCCGAGTAGAACCGCGTCGTCTCGCCGTCGCAGCTCCACCCGCCGTCGTCGTGCGTCCACGACTGCGAGCAGGAGTCCACCGCCAGCTGCAGGCCGTTGACCTCGTCGCTGTCCAGCGCGCTGGAGCTCGTGGTGACCGAGGCCATCCGCATCTCGTCGAGGGCGACCGAGCCGGCGTTGACCAGGTCGATCGCCGAGCTCTCGGAGTCACCGGCCAGGAAGCTGCCGTGGTCGAACAGCGACAGCGTCGCGGCGTCCGCGGCCTTGGTCAGCTCGATGGAGAGCACCCCGGTGTCCAGCTGGGTGACCACGGGCGTGGTGCTGTCGGTGAAGGTGCCGAAGGTGCCCAGGCCCGCGACCGCTGCGGCGGCGCCGACCACGGCGATCGACGCGGCGATCCGGCCCTTGGTACGGGAGGTTGCGGCGGTCACGGGGTGTTCCTCTCGGTGCGGGTCGCCGCCGGTGTTCCGGCGACAGGAGGAACTCTGGCGGCCCGACCGCAGGCCTCCCGCCGGGGAACCGCAAGGGTTCCGCAAGATGCCGAAACCCCGTTGCCCGCCTCCCTACCGTCGGGACGTGACCCCGATCGAGGAGCTGGAGCCGGTCCACCGCTGTGAGGACGGCGAGCTCGTGGGCCACCTGACCACCGCGCGCCGCGAGGACGGCGACGCGTGCGTGGCCCACTCCCTCTTCGGCGCTCCGCTGCAGGAGTTCGCGGACCGCGAGCAGGCCGCCGAGTTCCTGCGCCGCCGCGGTCTGCCGCTGCTGGCCGAGCGCTGGTGGTACCGCCCGGCCGACGGGTCCCCGGAGCGCCCGGTCACCCTGGTCGAGGCGCGGCTGGGCGAGGTCACGGTGCGCTTCGGGTACGACCGGGAATCCGTCACGCTCTCCGGCGCGGAGCTGGCCCGGCTCACCGTCACCCGGCCGGGCTGACCGCGGAAGCAGCCGGGCCCGCTCCCGGTTGTCCCGTACGTGGACAGGGACGTGGAGGTCGTGGTCATCGGCGCCGGGCAGGCAGGGCTGAGCACCGCGTACCACCTGGCGCGGGTCGGCTTCGCGCCCGGCACGGGCTTCGTCGTCCTGGACGCCGACGCCCGTGCCGGTGGCGCGTGGCAGCACCGGTGGCCCTCGCTCACCCTGGCCCGCACCCACCACGTGCACGACCTGCCCGGCCTGGCCTTCCCCGCCGCGGCCGACGACGTCCCGGCCGCCGAGGCGGTGCCTGCCTACTTCGCCGAGTACGAGCGGCGGTTCGGGCTGCCGGTCCAGCGGCCGGTCCGGGTGCGCGCCGTCCGGCGTCTCGGCGACGACCGGTTCCTGGTCCGGACGCCGCAGGGCGACTGGACCGCCCGGGCCGTGGTCAACGCCACGGGCACCTGGACCCGCCCCTTCGTGCCGCGCTACCCCGGGCAGGAGCTGTTCCGCGGCCGCCAGCTGCACCCGGTCGACTACCGCGGCGCCGACGAGTTCGCCGGGCAGTCGGTCGTCGTGGTGGGCGGCGGGGCGTCGGCGGTGCAGCTGCTGGGCGAGATCGCCGAGGTCGCCGACACCACCTGGGTGACGCGGCGCCCGCCGGTCTGGCGCGAGGAGGCGTTCGGTCCCGAGGCCGGGCGCGCGGCGGTCGCGCTGGTGGCCGACGCCGTCCGCGAGGGGCGATCCCCCGGCAGCGTCGTCGGCGTCACCGGGCTCGTGGTCACCCCGTGGGTGCGGGCGGCCCGGGAGCGCGGCGTCCTGGACCGGCTGCCGGTGTTCGACCGGCTGACCGAGGACGGCGTCGCCTGGGACGACGGCCGGTCGGTCCGTGCCGGCGCGATCCTCTGGGCCACGGGCTTCCGTCCGGCGCTCGGCCACCTGGCACCCCTGCACCTGCGCGGACCCGGCGGCGGTATCCGGATGGACGGCACGCACGTCGCCGGGGAGCCGCGGGTGCACCTGGTCGGCTACGGCCCCTCGGCCAGCACCGTCGGCGCCAACCGGGCCGGCCGGGAGGCCGCGGTGACCCTGCGGCGGCTGCTGCACCCGGCCGTGGACCTGCCCCGCACCGCCTGATCCGGGCCGTCGAGATCGCCGGTCTCGCGCACTCCCGGCGGTCCAACCCACCCAGATCGCCGATCTCGCGCACTCCCGGCGGCCAATCGGGCGAGATCGCCGATCTCGCCGCTGGCGACGGGTCCGGGACCGTTCAGGGTCGGTCCAGGGCGATCCCGGATGTCCCCCGGCGCCCGAAGCCGACAGCCTCGACGGCATGACCTCTCCCGCCCCGGTGATCGCATGATCACCGCGCACCGGCTCACCAAGACCTACGGCACCCGGACCGCCGTCGACGGCGTCAGCTTCACCGTCGAGCCCGGCAGGGTGACCGGCTTCCTCGGCCCCAACGGCGCCGGCAAGTCGACGACGATGCGGATGGTCCTGGGCCTGGACCGGCCCACCTCCGGCAGCGTCACCGTCAACGGCCGCCGCTACGCCACCGCCCCCGCCCCGCTGCGCGAGGTGGGCGCGCTGCTCGAGGCGCGGTCCCTGCACCCCGGCCGCTCGGCCCGCGACCACCTGCGCTGGCTGGCCGCGAGCAACGGCATCCCGCGCGCCCGCGTCGACGAGGTGCTCGACCTCGTGGGGCTGACCGCGGTCGCCGAGCAGCGGGTGGGCCGGTTCTCCCTCGGCATGGGCCAGCGCCTGGGCATCGCCGCGGCGCTGCTGGGCGACCCGCCGGTCGTCGTCCTCGACGAGCCGGTCAACGGGCTGGACCCGGAGGGCATCCGGTGGGTGCGCACCCTGGCCCGCGACCTGGCCGCGGAGGGCCGCACCGTGTTCGTCTCCAGCCACCTCATGGCGGAGATGGCCCAGACCGCCGACCACCTGCTGGTGATCGGCCGCGGCCGGGTGCTGGCCGACTGCTCGACGGCCGACTTCATCGCCGAGCACGCCGCCTCCTACGTGCGGGTGCGCAGCCCCCAGCACGACGAGGCCGCCACCGTGCTGCGGCGGCACGGCCTCGACGTCGCCGCGCACGGGAACGAGCTGCGCGTGCAGGGGCTCGACGCCCCGGGGGTCGGCGAGCTCGTCGGCCGCGCCGGGCTGCTGCTGCACGAGCTCACCCTCGTGCGCTCCTCGCTGGAGGACGCCTTCATGACCCTGACCGCCGACAGCGTCGAGTACGCCGCGACCCCCGCCGGAGCACAGCGATGACCGCCGTGGGCACCCACGCCTGGACCCGCACCGAGACCCCCGCCCCCGGGTTCGACGCGGCCGTCCGCGCCGAGTGGATCAAGTTCTGGACGGTGCGGTCGACCATCTGGTCGGTCGTGGCGATGTTCGTCCTCGGCGCCGGGCTGACCACGCTGGTCTGCGCGCTGGCCGCCGAGGACCTCGCCGCGGGGGACACCGGTGAGCCGGCCGGCGCCTTCGTCACCTGGGGGATGATGTTCGCCCAGGTCACCGCCATCCTGCTGGGCACGCTGGCGGTCACCGGCGAGTACGGCACCGGCATGATCCGGGCCACCCTCGCCGCGACCCCGCGCCGCGGCACGGTGCTCGCCGCCAAGGCCGTCGTCCTCACCGGCACTCTGTTCGTCGCCGGCACGCTGACCGCCCTGGCCGGCTACCTCGCGGGCAACTGGTTCCTCGATCGGGAGGGCATCGGCCTCGCGCTGACCGACGACGGGGTGCTGCGCGCCCTGGTCGGCAGCGGCCTCTACATGGCCGGCCTCGGGCTGCTCGCCGCCGCGGTCGGTCTGCTGGTCCGGCACACCGCCGCGGCGCTGTCGATCGTGCTGGGGCTGGTGTTCGTGGTCGGCAACATGGTGATGCTGCTGCCCGACGCCTGGGGCGAGTGGGCCACCAAGCTCATGCCCGGCAACGCCGGTGGCCGGATCGCCACCCCGGAGTCGTTCAACCCGATGCTGCTCGACCCGTGGGCCGGCTTCGCGGTCTTCGCCGCCGAGGTCGCCGTCCTCCTCGCGATCGCGGCGACGACGTTCTCGCGCCGCGACGCGTAGTCCCCCGTTGCCGGCGTTCCTCGTGCACCGCGGGTCCTGGAGGCACCGCAGGGCGCGGGGAACGCCGGCAGTGCGGGTGCAGGACAATGGCTCCCCGTGACTGACGCACACGGCACCGGCCGGCGCACCGCCGACGAACTGCTCCGCCTGCTCACCGAGGACGACGCAGCCGCGGCCGAGGAGCTGCTGGCCGGCGTCCCGACCATCCGTGAGCTGGTCTTCGTCGGCGCCGGCCTCACGTCGGTCGCCCGCGCCGAGGGCCGTCGCCTGCCCCCGGCGCAGCGGGCCCAGGCCAGCACCCGGCAGCTGCGGCTCGGCCAGCTCCGCGACGCCCACCGCGACGACCCGGAGGGGCTGCGCCGCTGGCTGCTGCGGGCCGCCGAGGAGGTCGTGCTCATCCGGTCACAGCAGGCGGTCGCCGACGGCCTCGCCGGCTGACGCTCAGCCGAGCGGCTCCACCCACGCGGCCCGCCAGGCCGGGGCCTCGACCGGCTGGGCGTAGTAGCGGGTGTCGCGCAGGATCCGGCCGTCGTCGTCGAGCTCCAGTGTCAGGACGACGTGCCAGACGTCGCCGGCCCCGTAGTCGTTGACGCCCTCGACGACCCACACCCGGCCGGCTCCGACGACCCGCCGCAACCGGATGCGCGGCGGGGCCGGGAACGCCTCCTGCATGGCCCGCATGGCGTCGCGGCCGCGGATGCGCTCGCCGGACTGCGGCATCTCCATGACGTAGTCCGGGTGCCGCACCCGGTACTCGTCCTCGGCCGACAGCGCGCCGCCCGACGAGAGGCCGAGCAGCCGTTCCAGCCCGGCCCGCATCGCCTGCGCGTCGTCGCCGGCCACCGCGCGGCGGAACAGCTCGAGCACCTCGGCCTCGCCCATGCCGGTCTCCTACACCCGTCCCCGGCCGGCCGACAGGGTCGCCGGCCCCGGTCAGCGCCGGGTGGCGACCAGCGCGACCGGCAGCGTGGCGACCAGCGCCACCGAGACGACGACGTAGGTCCACGGCAGCCCGAGCCCGGTCGCGACCACCCCGAGCGCCAGCGCTCCGGCGGCGGTGCCGACGTCGAACGAGGCGTTCCACATGGCGCTGGCCGCTGTCGCCCCGCCCTCCCCGGCCCGGGCGAACGCGGTCACCAGGGTGAGGTTCTGCACCGCCCCGAACCCGGCGCCGAACACCCCCGCCCCGACGAGGACCACCGCGTCGCCGGCGACCAGCCCCAGCGCCACGACGGCCAGCCCGGCGGCGCAGAGGAGCAGTCCCAGCGGCATCAGCAACCGGGGGCCCAGCCGGTCGGCCAGCAACCCCGCCCGCCAGCGGGTGATCGCGCCGGTGATGCCGAAGACGAGCAGCGCCGCCGTCGCCACCGCCCCCTCGGGACGCTCGATCGGCAGGAACGTCACCAGCCCGCCGCCGGCGAGGGTGACCACGAGCAGGACTCCCGACGGGGCGAGCGCGGCCAGCGCCGCCGCGCGGGAGGACCGCCCGGCCGTCGCCTCCAGGCGCACCGACCGGGCCAGCAGCGGCACCAGCGGCAGCGCCAGCACCGGGGAGGCCGCCAGCCACGCCAGCCAGGCGACGTGCCCGTCGAGGACCAGCGCCACCCCGGCGGGGACGGCGACCAGGTTGGGCACCGCGATGGCCAGGCCGTACAGCCCGATGGACTCCCCGCGCCGCTCCACCGGGGCCACCTGGGCGGCGAGCGTCGCCCCCAGCACCGTCAGGACGCCGAAGCCGGCGCCGCGCACCACCGAGATCGCCGACAGCCAGGCCAGCCCGTCGTCCAGCACGTACAGCGGGGACGGCGCACCGAGGGCCACCAGGCCGGCGGCGAGGACCGGGCCGATGCCGAACCGCTCGGTCAGCGCCGGCACGACCGACTGCACGGCGATCGTGACGACCAGGAAGACCGCGGTGACCACGCCAGCGGTCCCGGCGCCGGCACCCCCGGTGACCGCGTACGTCGGAAGTGACGCCAGCGTCAGGCAGTAGCTGGCGAACCCCAGCGCCGTCGCACCGATCAGCGCCCGCATCGCGGGCAGCCGCCACAGCGACGTCCGCACCTCCGCCGTCCCCGCCACGCCGCTCCCCTCGCTCCGGGCCCCGTCGCCCGGCCGACCAGCATGACCGGCGCGGGAGGGCGGCCGCCCGCCGGGTAGGGAGCGCCCGTGCTGCTGACCGTGGGCCACGGCCGGGACGACCGCACCCGCCTGGGCGCGCGGCTGGCCGGGGCGGGCGTGGACCTCGTCGTCGACGTCCGCCGGTTCCCGGGCAGCCGCACCCACCCCGACGTGCGGCGCGAGGCGCTGGAGGAGTGGCTGCCCGCGGCCGGGATCGGCTACCGGTGGGAGGAGCGCCTCGGTGGCCGGCGCCGGCTGCCGCCCGGCGAGCCGGTCGCCGACGACTGGTGGACCGTCGCGCAGTTCGCCGCCTACGCCGCGCACACCCGGACGGCGGGGTTCGGCGCCGCCCTGGACGCGGTGCTGGCCGAGGCCCGCGCGGCCACCGTCGCGGTGATGTGCAGCGAGAGCGTGTGGTGGCGCTGCCACCGGCGGCTGGTCGCCGACGTCGCCGTCCTGGCCCGCGGCGTGCCCGTCGACCACCTGATGCCCGACGGCCGGCTGACCCTGCACGCCCCGTCGGCGGGTGCCGTGACCGGTCCCGACGGCCTGGTGCACTGGCCGGCGTCGGGCAGGGTGACCCCATGACGCTGCCGCTGACACCCGACCAGCTGCTCACCACCACCCGCGCCGTGCGCAAGCGGCTGGACCTCACCCGGCCGGTGCCGCTGGAACTGGTCCGCGAGTGCCTGGAGATCGCGTTGCAGGCGCCGTCGGGGTCCAACGTGCAGTCGTGGCAGTGGGTGGTGGTCACCGACGCCGGGCAGCGCAAGGCGATCGGCGAGATCTACCGCCAGCAGGTGGAGCGCTACGCGGAGTCCGGCATCTTCGCGGGCAAGCTGTTCGCCGACCGGCCGGAGCGGTCGCAGGTGCAGCAGCGGGTGGGCGACAGCGCCGTCCACCTGGGCGAGGTCATGGGCCGGGTGCCGGTGCTGCTCGTCCCGTGCATCGCCACCGGGGGGCCGCTGCCCGCGGGCAACCAGGCCGGGCTGTGGGGCTCGCTGCTGCCCGCGGTGTGGAGCTACATGCTGGCCGCCCGCGCCCGCGGGCTGGGCACGGCGTGGACCTCGCTGCACCTGGCGCGGGAGGCCGAGGTCGCCGAGATCCTGGGCCTCCCGGAGGGCGTCCACCAGGCGGCCCTGGTGCCGACGGCCTTCTACACCGGCGAGACCTTCAAGCCCGCCGCGCGCGAGCCGCTGGACAGCGTGCTGCACCTCGACCGCTGGTGAGCGGAGGCTCACGGCGCAGGTTCCCTGCGCCGTGAGCCTCCGCATCACGACATGTGCGGGTAGTGGTGGTCGGTCGGCGGGACGAACGTCTCCTTGATCGAGCGGGTGCTCGTCCAGCGCAGCAGGTTCTGCGCGGCGCCGGCCTTGTCGTTGGTGCCCGAGGCCCGCCCGCCACCGAAGGGCTGCTGGCCGACGACGGCGCCGGTCGGCTTGTCGTTGACGTAGAAGTTGCCCGCGGCGAACCGCAGGAAGCGCTGCGCGTGCGCGATGGCCGCGCGGTCGGAGGCGATGACCGCGCCGGTGAGCGCGTACGGCGCCACCGACTCCATCTGCGTGAGCACCGCGTCGTAGTCGGCGTCGTCGTAGACGTGCACGGCGAGCACCGGCCCGAAGTACTCGGTGGTGAACACCTCGTGTCCGGGGTCGGTGCCCTCGATGATCGTCGGCCGCACGAAGAAGCCCTCGCTGTCGTCGGCCTTGCCACCCGCGACGACGGTCAGCGCGTCGTCGTCGGTCGCCCGGTCCAGGACGCCTGCGAGCTTGGAGAACGACCGCCGGTCGATGACCGCGCCCAGGAAGTTGGACAGGTCGGTGACGTCGCCCATCGGCAGCGCCTCGGTCTCCCCCACCAGGTCGTCGCGCAGCCGCGCCCAGACGCTGCGCGGCACGTAGGCCCGCGACGCCGCCGAGCACTTCTGCCCCTGGTACTCGAAGGCGCCGCGGATCAGTGCGGTGCGCAGCACGTCGACGTCGGCCGAGGCGTGCGCGACGACGAAGTCCTTGCCGCCGGTCTCACCGACGATGCGCGGGTAGCCGCGGTAGCGGTCGATGTTCTGCCCGACGGTCCGCCACAGGTGCTGGAACGTGGCCGTCGAGCCGGTGAAGTGGATGCCGGCCAGGTCGCGGTCGGCCAGCAGCACCTCGGACACCTCGACGCCGTTGCCGGTGACCATCGTGATCACCCCGGGCGGCAGGCCGGCCTCCTCGAGCAGCCGCATGAGGAAGTGCGCGGCGAACTGCTGGGTGGGCGCGGGCTTCCAGACCACGGTGTTGCCCATGAGCGCCGGGGCGGTGGGCAGGTTGCCGGCGATCGCGGTGAAGTTGAACGGGGTGATCGCGTAGACGAAGCCCTCCAGCGGGCGGTGGTCGACCCGGTTCCACACGCCCGGGCTGGAGACCGGCTGCTCGGCCAGGACCTCCCGCCCGAAGTGCACGTTCCACCGCCAGAAGTCGACCAGCTCGCAGGCGCTGTCGATCTCGGCCTGGTAGGCGGTCTTGCTCTGGCCGAGCATGGTCGCCGCGTTGAGGGTCTGCCGCCATGGCCCGGCGAGCAGCTCGGCGGCCCGGAGGAAGACCGCGGCGCGGTCGTCGAAGGAGAGGTCCCGCCACCCGGGCGCGGCCTCCTGCGCGCAGCGCAGCGCCTCCTGCGCGTCGGCGTGCGTGGCGTGCGCGCCGGTCCCGAGGACGGCGGCGTGCCGGTGCGGCTGGACGACGTCGAAGCGCTCACCGCCGCCGAGGCGGTGCGTGCCGCCCAGCGCCATCGTCAGCTCGACCGGCTCGGCGGCCAGCTCGGTGAGCCGCTGCTGCAGGGCCGCCCGCTCGGGCGAGCCGGGGGCGTAGGTGAGCACCGGCTCGTTGCGCGGCGCGGGCACACGGGTGACGGCGTCCATCGGGTCCTCCTGAGGGGACGGCGGCCAAAGTGGCCACTTCGGCTGGGAAGGGTCAGGACGTGGTGGCGAGGGAGCGGAGGAAGAAGCGGAGGTTGGCCGGCCGCTCGGCCAGGCGGCGCATGAAGTAGCCGTACCAGTCGGCGCCATAGGGCACGTAGGCCCGCACGCACACCCCGGCCGCGGCCAGCCGGCGCTGCTCGGCGGTGCGGATGCCGTGGAGCATCTGCACCTCCCACGTCTCCGGCGTCCGGCCGGTCTGCGCCGCCAGCCGCTGGGCGATCGCGATCAGCCGCGGGTCGTGGGTGCCGACCATCGGGTAGCCGGGCCCGCGCAGCAGGACGCCGAGGCAGCGGGCGTAGGCGGCGTCGACCTCGGCCCGGCTCTGGGAGGCGACCGACGGCGGTTCGTCGTAGGCGCCCTTGACCAGCCGCACCCGCGAGCCGGGCACGGCCAGCGCCTGCGCGTCGTCGAGCGTGCGGTGCAGCGCGGCCTGCAGGACCGCGCCGGTGCCCGGGTGGTCGCGGCGCAGCTCGGCGAGCACGGTCAGGGTGGAGTCGACGGTGGCCGACTCCTCCATGTCGAGGGTGACCGTGGTGCCGATCGCGCCGGCGGCCTCGGCCACCGGGCGGACCAGCTCCAGCGCCAGGTCGGTGCCGCCGCCCGGCAGCGCCTGCCCGAACGCCGACAGCTTCACCGACACCTCCGCCCGCCGGCCCAGGCCCAGCGGGGCCAGCCCGTCGAGCAGGGCGAGGTAGGCGTCGCGGGAGCGCACCGCCTCGGCGCGGTCGGTCACGCCCTCGCCGAGGTGGTCGAGGGTGACCGCGATGCCCTCGCCGGTCAGCCGGCGGACGACGGCCAGCGCGTCGTCCAGCGTCTCGCCGGCGACGAACCGGTCGACCACCCGCCGGGTCGCGGCGGTGCCGGTGACCAGCCGGCGCAGTTCGGGCCGCCGCGAGGCGCCGAGCAGGAGTGCCTTCTGCGAGAGCACGGACCACCTCCGGCACCGGCGACGTCGACACACCCGACGCTAGGCAGCTCCCGCCCTTCCCACCAGCGACAGCGGTACGGCCGGCCTCGTCGTCGCGCGCCCCCGAGGGCGTGCGTGGCCTACCCTCGGGTGGCCAGCCGGTGTGGGAGGAGAGGCGTTGCCTCGAGATGCGGGGCGCGCCGACGTCCTCACGACGTTGCGGTCGGCGACGTCCGCCGAGCACGAGCAGGTGGAGGCCACCCTCGCGCTGATGGACCCGGAGCTGCGCCGCGACCGCCTGGTCGCCGTGCTCGCCCGGCTGCACGCGTTCTGGTCGGCGGCGGAGACGGGGCTGGACGCGTGGGCCCGCCGCGAGCCGGCCGACGCCGCGACCGTCGACTGGTCCCGCCGCCGCCGCGCGCACCTGTTCGCCGACGACCTGGCGGCACTCGGCGCGGCGCCGGAGCCGGGCCCCGACCCCGAGCTGGAGGAGGTCGGGGACACCGACCAGGCGCTGGGCCGGCTCTACGTGCTCGAGGGCTCCACGCTCGGCGGCACCTTCATCTCCCGGCACCTGGCCACGCTGCCCACCCTCGGCCCCGACGCGCGGGTGGGCGCCTTCTCCCCCTACGGCACCGAGACCGGCGCCATGTGGCACGCCTACCGGCGGGTGACCCGCGAGCGGGTGGCCGCCGGGGGCGACGCCGACCGGCTCGTGGGGGCAGCGGTCACCACCTTCGGCGCGCTGGCCGGCTGGGTGGCCCCGCTCGGGACGCCGTCGTGACCGACGGGCCCGGCCTGGAGCTGCTCCCGCCGGGCACGCCGGTGGACCTCTCCAACTGCGAGCGCGAGCCCATCCACGTGCCGGGCAGCATCCAGCCGCGCGGCGTGCTGCTGGCCGTGACCGAGCCTGACCTCGTCGTGGTGCAGGTGTCGGAGAACCTGGCGGACCTGGTCGGCGTCGAGCCGGCCGACGCCCTCGGCCGGCGGCTGCCCGACGTCCTCGGCGTCGTCGCCGCCGAGGCCGTCGCCCGCTCGGCCAGCGCCTTCGGCGACCTGCGCGAGCGCAACCCGGTCGAGGTGACCCTGGACGTCGACGGCGGTCCGGTGCCCGTCGACGCGCTGCTGCACCGGGCCGTGGCCGGCACCGGGGTGGAGGGGACGCCCCCGGCGCCCACCCTCGTCGTGGAGCTCGAGCCGGCCCACGGGCCGCGGCCGTTCTCCTTCCCGAACACCTACCAGGCGGTACGCGGGACGGTCGGCGAGCTCAACCGGGCCTCGTCGCTGCAGGAGCTCTACGACATCACCGCGCGGGCGGTCCGGCAGCTCACCGGCTTCGACCGGGTGATGGTCTACCGCTACGACGCCGACCACAACGGCGAGGTCGTCGCCGAGGCAGCGGCGCCGGGGCTCAACTCCTTCCTCGGCCTGCACTACCCGGCCTCCGACATCCCGGCCCAGGCCCGCGCCCTGTACGAGAAGAACTGGATCCGGCTGATCTCCGACGTCGACTACGTGCCGGCCCGGCTGCGGCCGGTGGCGCTCCCGTCGACCGGGCAGCCGCTCGACCTGACCTACTCGGCGCTGCGCAGCGTCTCCCCGATCCACGTCGAGTACCTGCAGAACATGGGCGTGCGGGCGTCGATGTCCATCTCGCTGCTGCGCGACGACCGGTTGTGGGGCCTCATCGCCTGCCACCACTACACCGGCCCGCACGCCCCGCCCCACGCCACCCGGGCAGCCGCGGAGTTCCTCGGCTCGACGCTGTCGCTGCGGCTGGTCGACCGGGCCGAGGAGGACGAGGTGCACCGCGCGCTGCGGGTGCGCTCCACCCTCGCCTGGCTGACCGCGGCGGCCCTCGACGAGGACCGCCCGCTGGCCGAGACCCTGCTGGGCTCCCCCAGCCTGCTCGACCTGCTGCCGGCCGACGGCGTCGTGGTGTGCCTGCAGCGGCACAGCGGCACCCGCGGCGCACCCCTGCCGGAGGGCGTGGCGGAGGCGATCGCCGCCTGGGCCGCCGCGCAGGGCGAGGACGTCGTGGCCACCGCCTCCCTGCCGCTGGACGCACCGGGCGTCCCGGCCGGCCCGGCCTGCGGGGTGCTGGTGCTCCCGCTCCCGGAGGGCCAGTACGTGCTCTGGCACCGCGCCGAGGCGGTGCGCACCGTCGACTGGGGCGGGGACCCGCACAACAAGGCGATCGCCGCCCGCGAGGGCGACGAGGTCCGGCTCAGCCCCCGCAAGAGCTTCGACCGGTGGCGGGAGACGGTGCGCGACCGCTCCGAGCCGTGGACGGCGCACGAGCTCGCCGAGGTGACCGAGCTGCGCACCCACCTGCTCGAGGCGCTCTACGCGCGCTCGCGCAGCATCGTGCGCGCCGCGGAGACGCTGCAGCGCAGCCTGCTCACCGAGCCGCCGCGGCGGGTCGACCGGGAGATCGCGGTGCGCTACGTGCCGGCCGCCCGCGAGGCGCAGGTGGGCGGCGACTGGTACGACGTGTTCGACCAGCCCGACGGCTCGACGGTGCTGGTCATCGGCGACGTGGTCGGCCACGACACCGCCGCGGCCGCCGACATGGGGCAGCTGCGCGGGGTCCTGCGGGGCATCGCCTTCGACAACGCCGAGGGGCCGGCCGCCGTCCTCCGCCGGCTGGACGGCGCGATCGACGGGCTGGGGCTGCGCGCCCTGGCGACGGTGCTCGTCGGCCGGCTGGTGCCCGACCCGGCGACCGGCGGCGCGCGGCTGCGCTGGGCCAGCGCCGGACACCTGCCGCCGCTCGTGGCCGGCCCCGACGGCACGGTCCGGACCCTGTCGGCCCCGTGGGCGGGGCTGCTGCTGGGTGTGGACACCGGCGCCGTCCGCAGCGAGCAGGAGGAGGTGCTCGACGCCGGCTCGACGCTGCTGCTCTACACCGACGGGCTGGTCGAGCGCCGCGACCAGGTCTTCGACGAGGGCGTGGAGCGGCTGGGCGCCGAGCTCGCGCGGGTGCGGGAGCGGCCGGTCGAGGAGGTCTGCGACGAGGTCCTCGACCGGCTGCTCGCCGACGGCGCGGAGGACGACGTCGCGCTGGTCGCCGTCCGGCTGCGCTCCTAGCCCTGGTCCTCCGGCGGGGCGGCGAACCGGGCGCTGAGCCCGTCGCCCTGGTCGCCACCCTCGGCCGGCAGCGGCGCCTCGTCCTCGGCCGCCCGCACCTCGGCGGTCGTGTCCTCCGGGGCGGCGCTCCCGGTGCGGGCGTCGCGCTCGAGGGCGGCCAGGAGCCGCTCCTCGTCCGGGGCCAGGTCACCGGGGCCGAGGTGACCACCGGGCTCCCCGGCGTCCGAGCCGGAGGCCATCGCGGTGTCGGGGGTCGGGTCCTCGGGGTCGGTCGCGCTCATGCCGCGCCTCCTCTTGCCGGTCACGGGGATCAACGGGGGAAGTTGGGCTCGAGTCGCGGCACGATCTGCATCTCCGGCACGAACGCCGCCGGGTGCAGCGTGACGAGGTAGCGCACCATCTCGGCCACGGCCGACGGCGGCATCATCAGGTGGGACGGGATGCCCCACTGCTCCATCATCGGGGTGTCCATGGCGGCCGGGATGACCGCCTGCACCCGGCACGGGAACGGCCGCTCGGTGCCGTCCTCGGCCGTGACCGCCTTCTCGCGCAGCTCGCGCTGGATGCACTTCGTCGCGTTGAGGAAGCCGGCCTTGGAGCCGTTGTAGGCGATCGCGCCGCTGCCGGAGGTGATCGCCGACAGCGACACGATGTGGACGACGTCCGCGGTGCGGCCCTCCGGCAGGTGCTGCACCCGCTTCATGAACTCGCTGGTCAGGAACACCGGGCCCTCGCAGTTGACCGCCTGCACCCGCTGGTAGTCGGCGAGGTCGATGTCGGTGACGTACCCGGGCCGGTCGATGCCCGCGACGTTGACCAGGACGTCGAAGGCGTCGCCGTGGGCGTCGAACAGTCGGGCGACGACCTCGCGGCGGCTGGCGTCGTCGGTGACGTCGAGCGGGACCACCTCGGCCGAGCCCCCCACCTCGGCGACGATCTTGGCGGTCGCCTCGCTGCCGGCCGCGTCGATGTCGGCGATGGCGACGTGCGCACCGGCCTCGGCCAGGGCGACGCAGGTGGCCCTCCCCAGCCCGCTCGCACCCCCGGTGACCAGTGCGACCCGCCCCGCCAACGTCCCGCTGTCGACCATCCGCTCCTCCGTCCACCGACCGTGCCTGTCGGCGACCACCCTTCCCGACAACGGCGGGCGGCGCAGGTCGGCGGTGGTCAGGTGCAGGACGCGCTCCCCGAGGTGGCGTCCACGCGGGCCAGGCCGCTGGGCCAGACGTCGTCGAGGGTGACCGTCTGCAGGCCGCGCTCGGCGAGGAGGGCCAGCAACCGGTCGTAGACGGCGGTGACGGCCGGCCGGTTGGCGTGGCCGACGACGATCGACTGCGCGGTGAACCACCGGTCGGCCGCCGCCACGAGCTCGTCGGGCGTCACCAGCCGGTTGTCCTCGAGGGTGCCGTCCCACAGCACCACCGTCGGGTGGCCGGCCTCGGCGGCGATGCGGTCGGTGCGCTCGTCGTGCGCTCCGTAGGGCGGCCGGAGGAACGGCGTCCGGACGCCGAAGGTGGTCAGCAGCCACTCGCGGTTGCGGCCGATCTCCTCGGCGACCTCGTCGTCGGAGACGGCCGTCAGGTCGGGGTGGGACCACGTGTGGTTGCCCAGCGCCACCTGGCCCGAGTCGATCAGCGGCTGCAGCCGGTCGCCGTTCTCCTCCCACGAGCGACAGCTGCCGTTGGGGAAGAAGGTGAGCCGGACACCGGTCTCGGCGGCGAACGTGCAGAAGGCGGCGACCACCTCCGAGTTCGTGCCGTCGTCGATGGTCAGGGCGATCGACGCACCCTCGCCGGGCAGGGACGACACCGGGCCGACCGGCGGTTCGGGGAGCCGCACCCGGGGGACGGGCTCGGCGGCCGGGACCGGGACGGTGGCCGCCCGGGCGACGACGTCCGGAGCGGCGAGGTCGAGGGCGCCGCGGCCCAGCGCCGTCCCGGCGAGGCCGGCTGCGAGGACGAGCAGAAACCGTCGGCGTTCCACGCGGCGGACGCTAGGAGCGGGGTGGCGTGGCGCACCGCAACGACACGGGCGTGGAGAGTGGCCGACACTGCCCGTGGTGCTGCCCTCACGGTCAGCTCAGGGGGGCGAGCCCGGCGTCCTCGATGAGCCGGGCCTGCTCGCGGCACCAGGGCGACCAGGCGTCGCCCTCGGTCTCCTGCCGGTGGCGGAACGCCGCCCAGTCCAGCAGCTCCCAGTCGCCGACCTCGGCCGGGTCGGGCGCGGGGGTGCCGGTGAAGCGGCCCAGGTAGACCGGGCAGACCTCGTTCTCGACGACGCCGCGGAACTCGGCGCGGTAGCGGTAACCCGGCAGCGCCTCCCGCAACTCGCCGACCCGCAGGCCGAGTTCGAAGTCGGCGCGGCGGGCGATGGCGGCGGCGTCGTCCTCCCCGGGGCCGGGGTGGCCGCAGACGGTGTTGGTCCACATGCCGGGGAAGGTCTGCTTGCCCTCGGCGCGGCGGGTGACCAGCAGCCGGCCGGCGTCGTCGAACAGGTAGGCGGAGAAGGCGCGGTGCAGCGGGGTCTCCCCGTGGTGCACCAGCGGCTTGGGCATGGTGCCGATCGCCGTCCCGTCGTCGTCGACCAGGACGATGAGCTCCTGCGCGGGTGCCGTCACTCCCCCATCGTCCCGGATCGGCCCGACCGGCGCCGCCGACCGTGACCGCCCCGGGTGTCAGGCGTCGAAGTCGACGGTCACCGTCTCCGACACCGGCAGCGACTGGCAGGTGAGCACGTAGCCCGCCTCGACCTCGCCGGGCTCGAGGGCGTAGTTGCGGCGCATGTGCACCTCGCCGTCGGTGACCCGCGCCCGGCAGGTGCCGCACACGCCGCCCTTGCAGGCGAAGGGCAGGTCGCCGCGGACCCGCTGGGCGGCGTCGAGCACCGGCACGTCGCGGGGCAGCGCCATCGTCGTCGAGCGGCCGTCCAGCACGACCGTGACCTCGCAGCTGGGGCCGGCGACGGTCTCGTCGTCCCCCCGCACCGGCTGCGGCGGGACGTCGTCGACGTAGAACAGCTCCTGGTGCACCCGCTCCGCCGGGACGCCGAGCTCGGCCAGCAGCGCGCGGGCGTCGGTGACCATCCCGTGCGGGCCGCACAGCCACCAGTGGTCGACGTGCGGGACGTCGACCAGCCGCTCGACGAGGGTGCGCAGCCGCGGTCCGTCGAGCCGGCCGCTGGTGAGCTCGGCGTCCCGCGGCTCCCGGGAGAGCACGTGCACCAGCTGGAGGCGGGGGCCGTGGCGGTCCTTCAGGTCGGCGAGCTCGTCGGCGAACATCACCGTGTTGGTGCGCCGGTTGCCGTAGAAGACGGTCACGGTCGACTCGCCGTCCCGCAGCACGGTGGCGGCCAGCGACAGCGCCGGGGTGATGCCGGAGCCGGCGACGACGAAGACGTGGTCGCCGGGCACGGACAGGTCGGCGGTGAACGTGCCCGAGGGTGGCAGCACCTCGATCTCGTCGCCGGGCCGCACCGAGTGCACCAGCCAGGAGGAGAAGAAGCCGCCGGGCACCTCGCGGACGCCGACCCGCGGGGCGGCCCCCATCGGCGCGCAGATCGAGTAGGACCGCCGCTCGTCGCGGTCGCCCTCGACGCGCCGCAGGGTCAGCGCCTGGCCGGGCTCGAAGGCGTAGTCCGCGGCCAGCTCGGGGGGGACGGCGAAGGTGACCGCGACCGCGTCGTCGGTCAGCCGCTCGACCCGCGCCACCTCGAGCCGGTGGAACTGCGGGCGCCGTCGGGTGCTCGCCGTCACTAGATCTCCTTCACGTGCTCGAACGGCTCGCGGCACGAGCGGCACCGGCGCAGCGCCTTGCACGCGGTGGCGCTGAACTCGCTGAGCTCCTCGGTGTCGGCCGACCCGCACAGCGGGCAGGACGCCGTCCGCCGGGACGGTCCCAGCTGCAGCGGCACCGGGCCGGGCTCGCGGCGCGGCGCCGGACCGGGCGGGGCGATGCCGGCCTCGATGAGCTTGCGGCGGCCGTCGGGGGTGATCCAGTCGGTGCTCCACGGCGGCGCGAGCACCGTGCGGACGTCGACGTCGGGGAAGCCGGCCTCGTGCAGGGCGCGCAGCAGGTCGGCCCGCATCGTGCCCATCGCCGGGCAGCCGGTGTAGGTGGGGGTGATCTCCACGACCACGATCCCCTCCTCCACGCGGACGTCGCGCAGCACGCCGAGGTCGGAGAGCGTGAGCATCGGCAGCTCGGGGTCGGTGACGGTGTCGGCCACGGCACGGGGCTCGGTTGTGGTGGTCATCACACTCACCATGTCGCCGCCGGGTGCGCTCGCGCCAGTCCTTGCAGCTCGGCGAGCAGGTCGGCGAGCTCCGGCCCGTGCTCCCCGGCCCGCCCGCGGGGCGGGGTGTCGGCCGGCCAGGCGGGCGCGGACAGGGTCGCCCGGTCCAGCACCTCGAGCAGCACCGACCGCACCTCGGCGCGCAGCTCCCCCGGGTCGACGGCCACCCCCGCGGCGGCCAGGCGGGTCTCGACGTCGGTCGCGGTGAACAGCTCGGCCAGCAGCGGCCACACCGCGGTGACGCCGTCCTGGGCCCGGCGGTGCGACTCCGCCGTCCCGTCGCCGAGCCGCAGCAGCCAGCGCGCGGCGTGGTCGCGGTGGTAGGCCAGCTCGTTGACGCCCTTGGCGGCGATCGCGGCCAGCACGGGGTCCCGGGAGTCGCGCAGCCGGGCGAACAGGGCGAGCCGGACGCTCGCGGCGACGAACAGCCGGACGACGGTCTGCGCGAAGTCCCCGTTGGGCGCCTCGACCAGGCCGGTGTTGCGGAACTCGTCGGGATCGCGGAAGTAGGCCAGCGCGTCCTCGTCGGGGATCGACGCCGTGGCGTGCCCGCGGGAGCGGCCGAGGACGCCGACCGACCCGGCGCGGGCCAGCAGCAGCCGCGCCTGGCCGAGCAGGTCGAGCGCGACGTTCGCGAGCGCGACCTCCTCCTCCAGCTCGGGCGCGCGGGTGGTCCACTGGATCAGCCGCTGGGCGAGCACGAGCGCGTCGTCGCCCAGCATCAGGCAGTAGACGCCGAGGTCGGCCGGGTCGACGCCGTCGGGGACGGTGGTGTCCACCCCGGCCAGCGGGTCGTCGAAGCCGGTGCCGAACACCCAGTGCGCCTCGTCCCCAGGCGCGTGCTCGAGCGCCTCGTACACCGTCTCCTCGTGCACCACGTCGGAACGCTCCTTGCCTCGTGACGGGTGGATGGAAGGCCCCCTGCAGGGTCCCGCCGCGAGCTTGCGAGCGGTGGGGGCAGGGGGTCCTCTCACATGTGGGGGACGTTCTCCGGGATCTCGTAGAACGTCGGGTGGCGGTAGACCTTGTCGCCGCTCGGGGCGAACAGCGGGTCCTTCTCGTCGGGACTGGAGGCGGTGATGTCGGCGGCCCGGACCACCCAGATGCTCACGCCCTCGTTGCGCCGGGTGTAGAGGTCGCGGGCGGCGTCGATCGCCATCTCGTCGTCCGGGGCGTGCAGCGAGCCGACGTGCACGTGGTTGAGCCCGCGCTTGCCGCGCACGAACACCTCGTACAGCGGCCAGTCGCGACGGCTGACGGCCGGCGCCGGCGCGACCGGCACCTCCGGCCCCGTGGGGACGGCGCCGTGCCCGCCCTCGGCGGTCACGTCGCTCACGACGCGGCGTGCTTCCGCGCGTAGGCGGTGGCCGCCTCGGTGACCCAGGCGTTGTCGTCGCGGGCGGCCCGGCGCCTGCGGATGCGCTCCTCGCTGCGCGGGCCGCCGCCGGCCAGGACGCGCTTGAACTCGTCCCAGTCGATGGCGCCGAAGCGGTGCGTGCCGGTCTCCGGGTCCAGCCGCAGCTCCGGGTCGGGCAGCGTCACGCCGAGGAACTCCGCCTGCGGCACGGTCATGTCGACGAACCGCTGGCGCAGCTCGTCGTTGCTGTGCCGCTTGATGCCCCACGCCATCGACTGGGCGGAGTTGGGGCTGTCGGCGTCCGGCGGGCCGAACATCATCAGCGACGGCCACCACCAGCGGTCGACGGCGTCCTGCACCATCGCCCGCTGCTCGGGGGTCCCGCGCATCATCGTCATCAGCAGCTCGTAGCCCTGCCGCTGGTGGAACGACTCCTCCTTGCAGATGCGGATCATGGCCCGTGCGTAGGGGCCGTACGAGGATCGGCACAGCGGCACCTGGTTGCAGATCGCCGCGCCGTCGACCAGCCAGCCGATGACGCCGACGTCGGCGTAGGTGAGCGTCGGGTAGTTGAAGATCGAGCTGTACTTCTGCTTGCGCTCGATGAGCTTGTCGGTGAGGTCGGCCCGGTCGGCGCCGAGAGTCTCCGCCGCGGAGTACAGGTACATGCCGTGCCCGGCCTCGTCCTGCACCTTGGCCAGCAGGATCGCCTTGCGGCGCAGGCTGGGCGCGGCCAGCAGCCAGTCGCCCTCGGGCTGCATGCCGATGATCTCCGAGTGCGCGTGCTGCGCGATCTGCCGGACGAGCGTCCTGCGGTAGCCCTCGGGCATCCAGTCCCGCGGCTCGATCCGGTGCTCGGCGGCGATGGTGGCGTCGAAGTGCTGCTGCAGGGCCGCCTCGTCGGCGGCCGGCCGGTCCAGCGTCGGAGCGGACACGGGTCCTCCTCACAGGCATTTACTGACCGGGCGGTCAGGAATAGTGTGACCCAGAGCACCCGAGGACCACAAGCGTCCGGGCCGATCGCCCGGCACCGACCCCAGGGACGGCCGACGATGACGACGACCGACGCGACCCCGACGGCGACGCCCCCGGACGCCGGCAGCGCCCGGCGCCTGGGCGAGGCGCCCGACCCCGCGACGCTGGACCCCACGGAGCGGATGGGGCTCGACGAGCTGCGGGCGCTGCAGCTGACCCGCCTGCAGGAGACGCTGCACCGCGTCTACGAGCACGTCCCCCACTACCGGCGGGCCTTCGACGAGGTGGGCGTGCACCCCGACGACTGCCGGTCGCTGGCGGACCTCGCGCGGTTCCCGACCACGAGCAAGGCCGACCTGCGCGACAACTACCCGTTCGGCATGTTCGCCGTCCCCCGGGACCAGGTCCGCCGGGTGCACGCCTCCTCCGGCACGACCGGCCGGCCCACCGTCGTCGGCTACACCGAGGACGACATCGACACCTGGGCGACGGTCATGGCGCGGTCGATCCGGGCGGCCGGCGGGCGGCCCGGCGACGTCCTGCACAACGCCTACGGCTACGGGCTGTTCACCGGCGGGCTGGGTGCGCACTACGGCGCGGAGCGGCTCGGCTGCACCGTCGTCCCGGTGTCCGGCGGGATGACGCCGCGGCAGGTCCAGCTGATCACCGACTTCGGGCCGCGGGTCATCATGGTGACGCCGACCTACATGCTGGCCCTGGTCGACGAGTTCGAACGGCAGGGCCTGGACCCGCGGGCCAGCTCGCTGGAGATCGGCATCTTCGGGGCCGAGCCGTGGACCGAGCAGATGCGCCGGGAGATGGAGGAGCGCCTGGGCATCCACGCCGTCGACATCTACGGGCTCTCCGAGGTGATGGGCCCCGGCGTCGCGCAGGAGTGCGTGGAGACCAAGGACGGCCTGCACGTCTGGGAGGACCACTTCTTCCCGGAGGTCATCGACCCCCTGACCGGTGAGGTGCTGCCCGAGGGCGAGGTCGGCGAGCTGGTGTTCACCTCGCTGACCAAGCAGGCGATGCCGGTCGTCCGGTACCGCACCCGCGACCTCACCCGGTTGCTGCCGGGCACGGCGCGGCCGGCCATGCGCCGCATGGAGAAGGTCACCGGCCGCACCGACGACATGATCATCCTGCGCGGGGTGAACCTCTTCCCCACCCAGATCGAGGAGGTCGTGCTGCGGACGCCGGGGCTGTCCCCGCACTTCACGCTCGTGCTGTCCACGCAGGGGCGGATGGACGCCCTCGCGGTGCACGTCGAGGCGCGACCGGACTGTGCGCCGGAGCGGCGCGACGAGGCCGCACGGGAGGTGGCGGCGGCGGTGAAGCAGACGGTCGGGGTGAGCGTGGACGTCGCCGTCGTCGACCCGGAGACGCTGCCCCGCTCGGTGGGGAAGCTGAAGCGGCTCATCGACCAACGCGAGCGGACAGGGGCGTGAGCATCGCAGCGAGCGAGGTGCTGCCGTGACCGCAGCGGTCCGCCGTGGGCGGCCCGGACACTCGCTGGAGTCGCTGCTCCCGGTCGCCGTCGAGCTGTTCAACGAGCGCGGCTACGAGGCCACGACCATGGACGAGCTGGCCGCCCGCCTCGGCGTCACCAAGTCGGCGATCTACCACCACGTGCGCAGCAAGGAGGAGCTGCTGCGGCTGGCCGTCGACCGGGCGCTCGACGCGCTGTTCGCCGTCACCCGCGAGCCGGCGGCGACGACGGGGGCCGCGATCGACCGGCTCGAGCACGTCGTCCGGGGCTCGGTCCGGGTGCTCGCCGCGGAGCTGCCGTTCGTCACGCTGCTGCTGCGCGTGCGGGGGAACTCGGCGGTCGAGCGCGCCGCGCTGCAGCGGCGGCGGGAGTTCGACCGGCTGGTCACCGACCTCGTGCGCGCCGCCGAGGAGGAGGGCAGCGTGCGGCCTGACGTCGACCCCGCGGTCACCAGCCGGCTGCTGTTCGGGACGGTCAACTCGCTGGCCGAGTGGTACCGGCCGGACGGCGGCCTGCCCCCCGGTGCGCTCGCCGACGCCGTCGTCGCGGTCGCCTTCTCGGGGTTGCGCGCCGCCCGCTGACCGGCTGGGTGGCGCGGGGCGGCCCACGGGGTCAGGGTCGCGGGATGGACGGCTTCCGGCGCGAGGGCATGGTGTTCGACGTCCGGGACGGCGGCCCGCCCGACGGCGACCCGGTCGTGCTGCTGCACGGCTTCCCGCAGGACTCCACCGCCTGGGCCGCGGCCGCCGCCGGCCTGCACGCCGCGGGCCTGCGCACGCTGGCTCCCGACCAGCGCGGCTACTCCCCCAGCGCGCGCCCCACCGGACGCTCGGCCTACCGGGTGCGCGAGCTCACCGCCGACGTCCTGGCCCTGCTGGACGAGGCCGGGCTGGGCAGCGCCCACGTGGTCGGCCACGACTGGGGCGGCATCGTCGGGTGGGCGCTGGCCGCGTGGCACCCGGAGCGGGTCCGCACGCTGACCGCGCTGTCGGTGCCGCACCCGGCGGCGATGGCCCGGGCGATGCTCACCAGCGACCAGGCGCTGCGCTCGTACTACGTGGGGCTGTTCCAGGTGCCGTTCCTGCCGGAGCGGCTGCTGCTGGCCGCCGGCGGCGAGCCGCTGCGCCGGATGTTCCTGCGCAGCGACCTGCCGCTGGACGTGTGCGAGCACTACGTGGCCCGCATGCGCGAGCCGGGCGCCCTGGCGGCGGCGCTGGCCTGGTACCGGGCACTGCCGTTGAGCGCCCGCGACACGGTCGGCACGGTGCGGGTGCCGACGCTGCACCTGTGGAGCACCGGCGACGCGTTCCTGGGCCGCACCGCCACCGAGGCCACCCGCGACTTCGTCGACGCCCCCTACCGGCTGGAGGTGTTCGACGGCCTGACCCACTGGATCCCCGAGCTCGCTCCCGACCGCGTCGCCGAACTGGTCGTCGAGCACGTCCGCGCGCACCCCTGACCGCGACCGCGGCCGTCCAGGTCAAGAGGCCGGGCACACGCGGCCGGGGCGGGCAAGAGGGAACCGTCACAGGCCGCCCGTCCCTCTGCGTGGTCAGACGGTGGCACAGTGTTCCGGGTGCGGAGTGACTACGTGGTCGGGGCGAAGCGGATCGTCGCCGTCGGGCCGACCTCCGTCGTCGGACGGCGGGACGATGACCAGCCCGCCGGGGTGGCGCACGCCGTCCCCCGCGCCGCCGCCACCGGGCGCGCCGTCGCCGTCTGCGGCACCGAGGTGATCCCGCTGCCGAACCGGGACTGGCAGCTGCCGACGGTGGGCGTGCTGCGCTGCGCCGACTGCGCGGAGCACGCCGCGTAGGCCCGGCGCCTCATCCGCTGCGTGCGAGGCACGGGCGGCGCCGGGGCGTCACCCTCCCCGGGAGCCGTGGGCCGACGGGCCCCTTGCCCGGAAGGGGATGCCATGTCATCACCGAGGACTGGCGTGGGGAGCTCCGGCGCGGGCACCGACGCCCGGCTGGCCCGGTTGTTCGGCCTCCAGGGCGACAGCTGGATGCGGCACGCCAACCCGGTCAGCGTCTGGACCCGGTTCGCCGTCCTCCCGCTCCTGGCGCTGTCGGTCTGGAGCCGGGACTGGATCGGCTGGTGGTCGCTGGTCGCGGTCGCCGCGTCGGTCGTCTTCATGGTGGTCAACCCGCTGCTGTTCCCGCCGCCGGCGTCCACCCGGAACTGGGCGTCGAAGGCGGTGCTGGGCGAGCGGGTGCGGTCCGAGACGGCGCGCGCCGACCTCCCCGCGCAGTTCCGGTCCGCGCGGGCGGAGGTGGTGACCTACGCGTTCCAGGTGGCGGGCCTCGCCCAGCTGACCTACGGCCTGGCCGTGCTGGACCCGCTGGCCACCGTCGCCGGGCTCCTGCTCGTGCAGTGCGCCAAGGCGTGGTTCGCCGACCGGATGGTGCTGCTGTTCGAGGACGTGAAGGCGCGCCGTCCCGAGTACGCCGCCTGGGAGTACTGAGCGGAGTGGCCCGGGAGCGGGATCCGCTCCCGGGCCACTCCGCGTCACACCGTCGCCGCCGCCGGGAGGGCGAAGCGGGGCTCCGCGGCCGCGCGGTCCAACGCGAGGTCGGCGGCCAGCTCGCCGACGAGCGCGGCGAACTTGGCCCCGTGGCCCGAGCACGGCGAGACGACGACGACCGGTCCGACCCGGTCGAGCACGAAGTCCTCGGTCGGGGTGGTGGTGTAGAGGCAGCTGCCCTGCGCGATCGGCTCGGGGGCCAGCCCGGGCAGGAACTCCTCGACGTACCGGACGACCCGCTCCCGCGACGCCGGGTCGACCCGGCCGTCCCGGGTGGCCGCCGTGGTGGCGGTGCCGCCGTCGTGCTGGGCGACCTTGAACGCCGGGCGCGGGCCGCCGTCGGCGCCCGAGGGCAGCCCGAACAGCTGCAGCTCCCCCTTGTGTACGAACGTCGGCCAGGCGGCGCCGGGGTCCCGCAGTGGGAAGTGGAACACCTGCTGCTGGGTCACCGTGAGCCGCGGCAGGGCCAGCGGCACGCCGACCTCCGGCGCCAGCTCGGGCAGCCACGGCCCGGCGGCGAGGACGACCCGGTCGGCGGCGACCGCCGGGCCGTCGGTGCGCAGCAGGACACCGTCCCCCAGCGGCTCGGCGCCGAGGACCCGGGTCCGCCCGAGCACCGTGCCCCCGAGCTCACCGACCCGGCGCACCCAGGCGGCCACCGCGGCGTCGGCGTCGAGGACCGCTGCCTCGGGGTGGAACAGCACCGGCCCGTCGAAGCGCATCCCCGGCCAGCGCGCCTCGGCGTCGTCCGCGGACAGCAGCTCGTGCGGCACGCCCTCCCGCCGCATCAGCCCGGCCAGGCCGGCCGGGTCGCGCGCCGCGCCGTGGTCGAGCCCGCCGGTGGTCTGCAGCAGCGTCGTCCCGGTGTCGGCCTCCGCCTCGGCCCAGCGGTCGAACGCCCGCCCGGTCAGCCGCACGTAGAACGGGTCGGCGTAGGCCCGCCGGACGATCCGGGACGTGCCGTGCGAGCTGCCGTGCACGTGCCCCGGGTCGAAGGCCTCGACCAGCGCCACCGACACCCCGCGCCGGGCCAGCTCCCACGCCGTCGCGGCGCCCATGAGGCCCGCGCCGACGACCGCGACCTCGACCCGCAGGTCGGTCACAGCCCCCGCCCGGGGACCCACGAGGTGCCGGCCAGCGGGACCCGCGCCATGGCGGCGGCCTCGATGGTGAGCGCGACGAGGTCCTCGGGCTCCAGCGAGTGCAGGTGGGCCTTGCCGCAGGCGCGGGCGATGATCTGCGCCTCCATCGTCATCACCCGGATGAAGTTGGCCAGCCGGCGGCCGCCGACGACCGGGTCGAGGCGGGCGGCCAGCTCGTCGTCCTGGGTGGTGATGCCGGCCGGGTCGCGGCCGGCCTGCCAGTCGTCGTAGAAGCCGGCCGCCGAGCCCAGCGCCCGGTACTCCTCATCGAGCTGCGGGGAGTTGTCGCCGAGGGCGATGAGCGCGGCGGTGCCGATCGCGACGGCGTCGGCGCCGAGGGCCATGCACTTGGCGAGGTCGGCGCCGTTGCGGACGCCGCCGGAGACGATGAGCTGGACCTGCCGGTGCAGCCCCTCCTCCTGCAGCGCCTGCACCGCCTGCGGCAGCGCCGCGAGCGTGGGGATGCCGACGTTCTCGATGAAGACGTCCTGGGTCGCGGCGGTGCCGCCCTGCATGCCGTCGAGCACGATGACGTCGGCGCCGGCCTTCGCCGCGAGCTTCACGTCGTAGTAGGTGCGGCTGGCGCCGATCTTCACGTAGACCGGCTTCTCCCAGTCGGTGATCTCCCGCAGCTCCCGGATCTTGATCTCCAGGTCGTCGGGGCCGGTCCAGTCGGGGTGCCGGCAGGCGCTGCGCTGGTCGACGCCGACCGGCAGGGTGCGCATCCCGGCGACCCGCTCGGTGATCTTCTGGCCGAGCAGCATGCCGCCGCCGCCGGGCTTGGCGCCCTGGCCGAGCACGACCTCGATGGCGTCGGCCATGCGCAGGTGGTCGGGGTTCATGCCGTAGCGGGAGGGCAGGTACTGGTAGACGAGGTGCTTGGACTGGCCGCGCTCCTCCTCGGTCATCCCGCCGTCGCCGGTGGTGGTCGACGTCCCGACCTCGCTGGCGCCGCGGCCCAGGGCCTCCTTCGCCCGGCCGGAGAGCGCGCCGAAGCTCATCCCGGCGATGGTCACCGGCGTGGAGAGGTGCAGGGGGTAGGTGGCGTTGCGGTCGCCGAGGACGACGTCGGTGTCGCACCGCTCGCGGTACCCCTCGAGCGGGTAACGCGACATCGAAGCGCCGAGGAAGAGCAGGTCGTCGAAGTGCGGCACGCGGCGCTTGGCGCCGCCGCCGCGGATGTCGTAGATGCCGGTCTCGGCGGCGCGCTGGATCTCGGCGATCGTGGTGCGGTCGAAGGTGGCGGACTCGCGGAGGGTCATGGCTGCGCTCCTCAGTACGCCGAGGCGTTGTCGACGTGGAAGTTGTAGAGACGGCGGGCCGAGCCGTATCGGCGGAACTCCCGCGGGTCGGCGTCCAGGCCCGCGGCGGCGAGGAGGCCGGCCAGCTCGGCGAGGTGCTCGGGCCGGACCTCCTTCTCGACGCAGTCCGCGCCGAGGCTCTTCACCGAGCCGGCCACGTAGATCCGGGCCTCGTAGAGGGAGTCGCCGAGCGCGTCGCCGGCGTCGCCGCAGACGACCAGCCGGCCGGCCTGGCCCATGAAGGCGCTCATGTGCCCGACGTCGCCGCCGACGACGATGTCCACGCCCTTCATCGAGATGCCGCAGCGGGCCGCGGCCGAGCCCTCGACCACGAGCAGCCCGCCGTGCGCGGTCGCGCCGGCCGACTGCGAGGCGTTGCCCCGCACCCGCACGGTGCCGCTCATCATGTTCTCCGCGACGCCGACGCCCGCGTTGCCCTCGACGGTCACCGTCGCGGTCTTGTTCATGCCGGCGCAGTAGTAGCCGACGTGCCCCTCGATGCGGACGTCGATGTCGGCGTCGAGGCCGACCGCGAGGCTGTGCTTCCCGTCGGGGTGGGTGACCCGCCACGACGGCGCCTTCTCGGCCACGTCGCGGGCGTGCAGCGCGGCGTTGAGCTCGCGCACGCCGGCCACCGACAGGTCGACGAGGGCGGGTTCGGTCAGTTCGGTGAGTTCCACCGGGGTGGGGTCGAGGGACGTGCTCAGCGCTGCCATGCGTAGACCTCTTCCGGCTCGGGCTCGAAGATGCGGGCGTTGTCGATGCCGGGCAGGCCGGCCAGGGCGCGGTACTCCGACGCCATCGCCACCCACTGCGGGGTCTCGGCGACCACGGCGGGCTTGCAGGCGATGGCGTCGCGGACGACGGCGAAGCTGTCCCTGGTCGACACCAGCAGCGTGTAGAAGCCGTCGAAGCGCTCGCACAGCAGCTTCAGCGACGTCGACAGGTCGTACCCGGCGGCCAGCTGCGCGGCGACGAACCGGGCGCCGACCTCGGAGTCGTTGTCGCTGTCGAAGACCGCACCGGCGGCCGCCAGCTCGCGGCGGATGGTGGCGTGGTTGGCGAACGAGCCGTTGTGCACCAGGCACTGGTCGGTGCCGACGGAGAACGGGTGGCAGTGCGCCGGCGTCACCGCCGACTCGGTGGCCATCCGGGTGTGCGCCACCCCCTGCCAGCCCTGCGCCGCGGGTAGGCCGAACTCGGCGGCCAGCGCCTGCGGGTGGCCGACCCCCTTGAGGACGGCGACCTCCTCGCCGGCGCCGATGACCAGGGCGCCCGGCACCGTCTGCCGGACCGCGGCGGTCAGGGTCTGCGGATCGGTCGCGGCGTGCACCACCAGCGTCTGGCCGGCGTCGACCACCTCCGCCTCCGGCAGGGGCGCCCGGACGGCGGCGGCGACGTCGTCCGCCGTCCGGTCGCCGGCCAGCAGCGAGACGGCGGACCGCCCCGGCGGCGACCAGCGCGGGTCGCCGTAGACGGCGACGCCGGCGGAGTCCGGGCCGCGCTCGGTGACCTGGCAGAGCATGCCGGTCAGCAGCTCGCCGAGCCGGGGGTACAGGGAGGGCTCCCGCAGGTGGAGCCCGACGATCCCGCACACGTCAGTGGGTTTCCTCTCTCTGGTTCTGCCGGTCAGAAGGCGGTCACGTAGCGGTCGACCTCCCAGGGGGTCACCTGCCCGTGCCACTCGAAGAACTCGTCGCGCTTGAGGCCGGCGAAGTAGCCGGCCACGCCCGGGCCGGCGACGTCGAGGGCCCCGGCGACGACCGGGTCGGCCTCCATCGCCTCGACCGCGTGCAGCAGGGTCGGCGGCAGCGGGTTGCTGCGGGTGGCGCCGGGGTCGCCGGGGTCCAGCCCGCGGCGGACGCCGTCGAGCCCGGCGGCGAGCGCGGCCGCCGCGGCGAGGTAGGGGTTGGCCGAGCCGTCGCCGCCGCGCAGCTCCACCCGGTTGCCGTCGGGCACCCGCAGCAGGTGGGTGCGGTCGTTGCCGCCGTAGGTCGCCGTCCGCGGGGACCACGTGGCGCCGGAGCGGGTGGAGCTGGCGCCGGTGCGCTTGTAGGCGTTCACCGTCGGGGCGAGCACCGCCTGCAGGCCGCAGGCGTGGTCGAGCAGGCCGGCGACGAAGGAGTAGGCCAGCGGGGACAGGCCCAGCCCGCGCGGGTCGCCGGCGTCCGGGAAGGCCGCCTGGCCGTCGCGCCACAGCGACAGGTGCATGTGCAGCCCGCTGCCGGTGCGGTCGGTGAACGGCTTGCCCATGAAGGTCGCGGTCATGCCGCGCTGCTCGGCCAGCACGCCGAGCAGGTACCGGAGGGTGACCACCCGGTCGGCGGTGGTCAGCGCGTCGGCGTAGGCGAAGTTCTGCTCGAACTGGCCGTTGCCGTCCTCGTGGTCGTTGGCGTAGTTGCCCCAGCCCAGGGAGTTGATCGCCTTGGACACCTCGGTGAGGTGGTCGTACATGCGGGTCAGGCCGCGGGCGTCGTAGCAGGGGCGCGCGGCGGTGTCCTTGGGGTCGGCCGGGCGCAGGGCGCCGTCGGGGCCGCGCTCGACGAGGAAGTACTCGACCTCGGCGCCGACCTTGAGTTCCAGGCCGAGCTCGGCGGCGCGGGCCAGCTGCTCCCTGAGGATCACGCGGGGCGCGTACGGCCAGGGCCGGCCCTCGACGTGCGGGTCGCAGTGCACGATCGCGAGGCCGGGCTTGATGAAGGGCACCGGCATGTAGGACGACGGGTCGGGGATGGCCATGAGGTCGGGGTCCCGCGGCTGCTGGCCCATCGCGCCGACCGCGTAGCCGGCGAACCCGACGCCCTCGGTCTGCAGCTCCTCGACCGCCTCGATCGGCACGAGCTTGGCGCACGGCTTGCCGGTGAGGTCGACGAACAGCGCCATGACGAACTCGATGCCGTCGGCGCGGGCGCGGGTGGCGAGGTCGGTCTCGACGGCGGCGGCCGGCCGCGGCGCGGGCGGGGCGTCGGGGCGGGTGGCGGTGAGCGACACGGGAGCCTCCTGGCGTTGCGTCCACTGAGGTGAACTGCTGTCGCCTGAGAGTGAACTCGCGCCGGGTTTCCGACCGGTTACCGCCGCGGGGAGTTCGTGTTGCCCGCCGTCCCAGACCCGCGGCCGGGTGCCGGGCCCCGCCCGGCCCGCTCCTGCGGCCGGCTGCCCGCCTCTGCGGCGGTGCGCCACCGCAGGAGTACGCGAACCACCGCGACAGTGGGCCGGCGGAGCGTCGGCGCGGCGACGAGTTCCCGCGCCCGGCGCAGTCGGAGTCCGGGACACCGATCGGGGAGGGCTCGTGGGACGGTTCGACGGGAAGGTCGCCTTCATCACCGGCGCGGGGCGGGGCCAGGGCCGCAGCCACGCCGTCCGGCTGGCCGGCGAGGGCGCGGACGTGGTCGCGGTCGACCGGTGCGCGCCGATCGACACGGTGGCCTACGACCTGGCCACCGCCGAGGACCTCGCCGAGACCGCCCGCCTGGCACGGCGTGGTCGGGCTGATGCGCACGTGGGCGAACTGGCTGGTCCTGCACGGCGTCCGGGTGAACTGCGTCACCCCCTCGGGCGTCGCGACGCCGATGGTGCTCGACCCCGCGGTCGAGGCGCTGTTCGGCGGGGGCGGCGGCACCCCGGCCAAGCCGGTCGACGACGTCCGCAACCTGCTCGACGTCACCCTCGTCCAGCCCGAGGACGTCAGCGCCGCGGTCGCCTTCCTCGCCTCCGACGAGGCCCGCTACGTCACGGGCGTGGCGCTGCCGGTGGACGCCGGGATGCTCGTGCGCTGACCCGTCCGGCCGTTCCCGCGAGCACCCCCGGCGCGGCCCTCCGACAGCACTGCGGGCGTTCCTCGCGCCCCGCGGGTCCCGCACGACCCGGGATGCGCGGAGAACGCCCGCAGTGTGGCGTCGGCAGGGCGGCGAACTCCCCCGTCAGGCCGGCGTGGGGGCGGCGGTCGGCGCCGGCGGCACGTGGTCGGGGCCGTAGACGCTGGGGGTCACCCGCGTCGGGCTCGCCCCGCGGTCGAGGTCGTAGGCGGACTCCGCGTGGACCGAGACGTCGAGGCCGGCGTCCTCCGCCGCGGGGTCGACGCGCAGGCCGATCGTCCGCTGCAGCACCCAGGCGATCGCGTAGGTCATCACGAAGGAGAAGGTGCAGGTGGCCACGATCGCCACCAGCTCCCGCCAGACGATGTCCCAGCTGCCGCCGAGGAGGACGCCGGTGACACCACCCGGCGCGTTGGAGGCGCCGATCAGCATGACGCAGACGGTCCCGGCGATGCCGCCGACGCCGTGGACGGCGAACGCGTCGAGGCTGTCGTCGATGCCCAGCCGGGTCTTCCACGTCACCGCCCAGGCCACGACGGCGCCGGAGACGAAGCCGACGACCAGAGCGCCGAGGGAGTTGACCGCGTCGGCGGACGGCGTGATGCCGACCAGGCCGGCGATCGCCCCGGAGGCCATGCCCAGGGTGGTGGCGTGCCGGTCGCGGATCCTCTCCACGAGCAGGAAACCGAGGATGCCGGTGGACCCGGCCAGGAGCGTGGTGAGGACGACGTACTGGGCGGTGAAGTTGGCCCCGCCCGCGGAGCCGCCGTTGAAGCCGAACCAGCCGAACCAGAGGATCCCGGCGCCCAGGACGACCAGCGGCATGTTGTGCGGCCGGTGGGTCGGCGCGCGGCGCTTGCCGAGGACCATGGCCAGCGCCAGCGCGGCGACGCCCGCGTTCATGTGCACGGCCGTCCCGCCCGCGAAGTCGTGGAGCTGCAGCACGTTGCGCATCCACCCGCCGACGACGCCGCTCCCCTCGTCGTCGAAGGCGAAGACCCAGTGCGCCAGCGGGAAGTAGACCAGCGTCAGCCAGACGGCCGAGAAGACCAGCCAGCCCCCGAACGTCATCCGGCCGGCCGCGCCACTGGCGACGATGGCGACGGTGATGGCCGCGAAGAGGATGAAGAACGCGGTCCAGTAGACGCCCTCAGCGCCTCCGGAACCGCCGTCCTCGTGGAAGCCGGCGAGGCCGAGGTGCTCGACCGGGTTGCCGATCAGCCCCCAGCCGCCCAGCGAGTCCCCCGAGACGAGCCCGTAGCCGTAGAGGACGTAGAGCACGCTGGTCACCGCCAGCGTGCTCATCACCATCATGAACATGTTCAGCACGTTCTTGCCGCCGAGCATCCCCCCGTAGAAGAGGGCGAGCCCGGGGAACATCAGCAGGACCAGCGCGAACGCCGCCAGGAGCCACGCCAGGTCGGCTGCGGGCATGAGAGGTCTCCTCGGGTCGTCCGGGCGTGGACGTGCCACGCCGCGGGAAGGGTGGGGGTGCGAGGGACGGTCGCGTCACCACGGGACGCCCACGCTCCTCGGCGAGAACCCGCGGAGTCGTGTCGCCGCGGGAGACCCAGTCTCGTGGGAGGAAACGCGCCGGTGGTTACCGTGGCGTGAAACCGCGTTACGAACGGTGGCGCAGCGCGGGGCCGGGCCTCCGGCGCCGGCCGGCGTCCGGCGACCTAGACGACGTGCCCGTACCCGGTGACGGTCAGGAAGCGGACCGGCAGCTCGACGAGCTCGGCGGGACCGTGCGGGCCCTCCCCGTCGAAGATGAGGGAGTCGCCGGAGCGCATCTCGTACCGGGCCTCGCCGTGCCCGTAGACCATCACGCCCTCCAGCATGTAGAGGAACTCGGTCCCCGGGTGCTGGAAGAGCGGGAACACCTCGCTCGCCTCGGTGAGCGTCACCAGGAGCGGCTCGAGCCGCTTGTGCTCCCCGCGCAGTGCGCCGAGCAACTGGTAGAGGTGTCCGACGTTGCTGCCCCGCCGGACGATCCGGGCGCCGTGCCCGGCCGGGGTGAACACGGCCTCGCGCTCGGCGTCCACCCCGCGGAACAGCGCGGTCACCGGCACGGCGAGCGCATCCGCCAGACGCGCCAGGCTGGACAGGCTGCACGAGGTCTGGGCGTGCTCGATCTTCGACAGCATCGCCTTGCTCATGCCGGCCAGCCGCGCCATCTCCGCGAGCGAGATGCCCTTGGCCAGCCGGAACTCGCGGACGCGCACGGCGATGACGTCCTCGAGGTGCCCAGCGGGCGCGTCGTCGTGCCCACCGGGCAGCGGGGTGACCTCCACAGCCGGAGCATAGGAGCCCGAGCGCCCCACCCGGCCCGGCGAAAAGGGAACGTAACCCCGCGGTGACAGGGCCGCACTCGGCCGGTGCCGACCCCGGCCTCCAGTGGTCACCCACTCGTTACAGCGCCGTCACCCATCGCTACGTCCACTGTCGTTACATGGCGTCCACCCACAGGGACCGCGCCACTCCGGCGGGTCCCGACGCTGAGGAGGCCACACATGGCAACGGACACCATCGTCTTCGGGCACGCGAGCGGGACGTACGAGGGACTGCCCAGCATGGAGGTCCCCGGGGTGCACGCCTTCATCGGCGACACGTTCGCCAACCCCGGGGGTTCGGAGCTCTGCTCCGGGTTCTTCGAACTGCACGCCGGCGAGCCGCTGGAGTACACGTACACCTACGACGAGATGAAGGTCGTCGTCGAGGGCGAGTTCCACCTGACCGACCTCGACAGCGGTCAGCAGGTCGTCGCCCGCGCCAAGGACGTGCTCTTCTTCCCCAAGGGGTCGCGGATCCGGTTCGAGACGCCCGAGCGCGCGCTGGGCTTCTACACCGGCCAGCGGTCCTTCGCCCCCTGATCGGCATGGGGATCGAGCACACCAGCGTGCCGCGGTGGGAGACCGCGGCACCGGCACTCCCCGGCAACGCCCGGAGCGTCACGCTCCTGGCGCTGGACGACGCCGCGGAGCAGGTCGTCACCTCCTGGGAGGCGGCCGCCGCGGAGGCCGGGATCGACGCGCGGGCGATGCGCACCCGGGGTTGCGCGGAGGCGCTGCCCTGGCTGGCGGCGCAGATGGCGGGCGCCGTCGTCGGCTGGAGGTTGCTCGTGGCGGGCCCGGAGGCCGACGTCCTCCGGGCCCGCGCCCGGGCGCTGCAGCTCGGCGCCGTCCCGGCCGAGATCCTGACCTCGGTCACCGGGGTGCCGGTGCGACGGGTCCACTGCGCGCACTGCGCCGAGGAGACGGAGACGACCGCCCCCGTGGACGGGACGTGCACGTGCCGCGGCTGCGGCCGCACGCTGCACGTCTACCACCACGTCTCCCGCTGTCTGGGCGCCTACCTCGGCTACATGGTCGACGCCGAGGACGCCGAGCCGGCTCTCGCGGCGGGGGTCCCCGCGTGACGACCCTGTCCCTGCCGGCCCCGGCCGCGGTCGGCGTCCCGCCCGGTCGGGGCCCGCTCGACCTCGTCGTGGCGGAGGTGCGGGAGGCCGCCGACGGCATCCGGTCGATCACCCTGGTGGCCGCGGACGGGAGCGCGCTGCCGGCCCATCCCCCGGGCAGCCACCTCGTGCTGCACTGCGGCGCCCGCCGCAACGCCTACTCGCTGACCGGACCAGGGACCTCACCGGACCGCTACACGATCTCGGTGCTGCTCTGCCCGGACGGCGCCGGTGGCTCGCGGTGGGTGCACCGGCTGGCGGCGGGCGACGTGGTCCGCGCCGAGCGGCCGCGCAGTGCCTTCGCCCCGGTCGCCACCGCCCGGCACCACCTGCTCGTCGCCGGCGGCATCGGCATCACGCCGATGCTCTCCCACGCCCGGGCGGCGGTCCGCTGGCGTCGCGACTTCACCCTCCTCTACGGCTACCGCCCCGGTGCGGGTGCACACCTGGCCGAGCTGCGGGAGCTGTGCGGGCCGCGGCTGGAGGAGCACCCGGACGTCGCGACCTTCCTGCCCCGCCTCGAGGCCGTCCTGGGTTCGGCACCGCTGGGCACGCACCTCTACGCCTGCGGGCCCGCGCCGCTGCTGGACTTCGTGCTCGCCACGGCGGACCGGCTCGGCTGGCCGGAGCACCGGGTGCACACCGAGCGCTTCTCCGCGGAGGCGCTGGACCCCGGCGAGCCCTTCGCGGCCACGCTGGCCCGGTCCGGACGCCGCATCGCCGTCCCCTCCGGCGTGAGCCTGCTGGAGGCCCTGGAACGCGACGGGGTCAGCGTTCCCAACCTCTGCCGGCAGGGGGTCTGCGGCGAGTGCCGCGTCCCGGTCCTCGCCGGCCGTCCCCTCCACCGCGACCTCTTCCTCACCGAGGAGGAGAAGGCCGCCGCCGACAGCGTCATGTGCTGCGTGTCGCGCAGCACCGGTCCGTCCCTGGAGCTCGACCTGTGACCAGCACCGACCTGATCGATCGGGCGCTGCCCGACCGCATCGCCTCCTTCCCCTTCCCGTTCCCCACCGACCGCTACCGCTACAGCACCAACGTCGAGCCGGCGGGTGCGGCCCACGAGACCGCGGCCGGCAGCTGGGGCGAGCACGTCCTGCACGTGGACGAGTACTACGGGTCCGACAGCGCCGAGTGCGCCGCCCTGCTGGCGGCCGACCCCGCCCGCCTGCAGGAGCTGCCGCACATGAGGTCGGCGTGCTGGGACGCGATGCTCTACGTCATGGGCGAGCTCCAGCGGGCCCGGCCCGACGCCTTCACCCTCGACCACCTCGGCGGGGACCGCTGGCACTGGCGCAACCGGCTGCTCGGCATCGAGCAGGAGTTCGTCCTCGGCGACGAGGCGACCCTGCCCACCGACCCGCTGCGCTTCACCGCCCCCCAGGTGCAGGACGACCTGGTGCTCCTCGACCAGCGCGAGGGATCCCTCTGGGCCGACGC
This sequence comes from Geodermatophilus sp. SYSU D01186, assembly GCF_054050215.1. Taxonomy (NCBI): domain Bacteria; kingdom Bacillati; phylum Actinomycetota; class Actinomycetes; order Geodermatophilales; family Geodermatophilaceae; genus Geodermatophilus; species Geodermatophilus sp. SYSU D01186. The sequence continues at coordinate 92,309 of NZ_JBJGYW010000008.1, forward strand.
CGGCGTCGTCACCGCGGCCGCCGACTGGTCCATGCGCTTCGACGTCGGCATGAGCTTCCCGGAGATCCATGGTCCCGTCCCCCGGGTCCACCCGGCCGGCGTGGTCAACCGTGCGCACCAGTTCCTCATGCGACTCCAGCCCGGCGAGGTGTACCGGCGGACGAACTGGACGATGACCGTCGGCCGGCGCCTGGACACCGCGACGGAGACCTATCCCGAGTGGGGGCCCGACCGCAGGCTCGTGCTCCAGGAGGACCTCGGCGCCCGCCTTCATCTCCGGGTGGAGGTGCAGCACCTGGTCCGCCTGCCCGGCTCCGGTGCCGTGCTGTTCCTCATCCGCACGTACCTCCTGCCGCTGGAGGACGTCGCCCGTGTGCCGGCCTGGCGGGACAGGTTCGCCGCCGTCCTCGAGGAGCTGCCGGAGGACATGGCCGACTACAAGGGCCTGACCCGGTACCGCGAGGCCGCGGTCGCCTGGCTGAGGAGCGCCGCGTGACCGCCCTGCTGCCCCCTCCCCCAGCCGCCCCGCCCTCCCAGCGGCCCCGCCTCACCAGCGTGCCGGTCTGGCCCCCCGAGCCCCCGCCCCTGGACCTCACGGGCCGGTCGTTCCTGGTCGTGCACATCGGCCCCGCGGCCCACGGCGTGGTCGAGCAGTGGCTGGCCCAGGCCCGGGAGCGGGGCCGGCCGGTGCGCCTGTGGGGCCTGCCGCGGACCGACGAGGGCTCGGGTGCCGAGCTCGCCCGTCGCCTCGGCGCGCTGTGCGTGGGCGCGCGGCTGGTGATCGCCGGCCCGGAGGCCGACGTGCTCGCGATGGCGGCGCACGCCCGCCGGGCGGGGCTCGTACCGGAGGAGATCACCACCTTCGCCGTCGGGCGGGAGTCCCTCCGCGTCTTCTGCGTCCACTGCGAGGTGACCTCGCGGCTGGCCGCCGACCCCGGCGCCGAGGTGGACTGCCCGGGCTGCGGCACGCGGCTGGAGGTGCACGAGCACGTCTCCGGGCACCGGGGCAGCTACCTCGCCTCCGCCGTGGCCGGGGGCGCCTCGTGAGCGCCACCACCCGGATGCGCGTCTCCCGGGTCGACCAGGTCACCGACGGCGTCCGACAGTTCGTCCTCACCAACCCCGAGGGCCGGACTCTGGCGGGGTACGCACCGGGCAGCCACCTGGTGGTGACCGCCGGCGGCAAGCGCAACGCCTACTCCCTCACCGGGTCCGGGATCGCCCCCGCCGACTACCGGATCTCCGTGCTGCGCACCCGGGGCGGCGAGGGGTCGGCCTGGCTGCACGACTCCGTGTCGGTCGGCGACCTGCTGGAGGTCGAGGGGCCGCGGGCCGCGTTCCGGCCCGAGCTGGCATCGACGAAGTCGCTGCTGGTGGCGGCGGGCATCGGCGTGACCCCGATCCTGTCGCACCTGAGGGCCGCAAGGATGTGGGGCCGTCCCGTGGAGGTGGTCTACGGGTACCGCCCCGGGGCCGCGGCGCACCTGGCGGACCTGCGGGACCTGGCCGGGGCCGACCTGGTCGAGGCGCCGGGCCGGTACGCGCTCGCCGGCGCCCTGCGCGAGCGGCTGCCGGCCCAGCCGTGGGGGACGCACGCCTACGCGTGCGGACCGGTCGCCGTCCTCGACCTGTTCACCGAGACGGCCCGGGCGGCCGGCTGGCCGTCCGCCCGCGTGCACCTGGAGCACTTCGCGGCGCCGCCGCTCGACCCCGGCCGGCCGTTCACCGCGCGACTGCGGCGCAGCGGCCGCCGGCTGCCGGTGCCCAGCGGCACCAGCCTGCTCGAGGCGGTGCTCGGCGCCGGGGTCGACGTGCCCAACATGTGCCGCCAGGGCGTCTGCGGGCAGTGCCTGGTGCCCGTCACCGCCGGCCGCGTCGAGCACCGCGACCTCGTCCTCGACGAGGCCGACAGACAGGCCTCGACCAGCATGCTCGCCTGCGTGTCGCGGGCGGCCGACAGCGAAGTGGAGCTCGACCTGTGAGTGATCTGTCCCGGCTGCCCTGGCCGTTCGCGCCCGGTGAGCAGGCGTTCCGGTACGCGGTCAACGTCGAGCCGGCCCGCCGCCGCGTCGAGACCCCCGCCGGCTCCTGGGGCGCGCACGTCGTCGACCTCGGGGACGACTACGAGGAGCAGATGCGGATGCGCCGTGAGCTGCTCGCGCGCGACCCGGGACGGCGGCAGGTGCTCCCGCACATGGAACCGGCCTGCTGGGACATGCTCCTGTACCTGCTCCGGGAGCTGGTCGCCGCCCGCCCCGACGTGATGCACCTCTCCGGGGACGGCCGGGAGTTCGGCTGGCGCAACGACCTCCTCGGCATCGAGCAGGAGTTCGTCCTCGGCGACGCCGCCACGCTGCCGACCGACCCGCTGACGTGGATCGGCTGCCAGGTGCCCGACGACATCCTCATGGTCAGCGACCGCGGTGGGCGGCTGTGGTTCGACGCCGCCCTGGTGACCTGGGCGGCCGCATGGTCGGTGAAGTTCGACGTCGGCATGCACCTGGACGAGATCCACGGACCGGTGCCGGGACTCAACGAGGGCGGCGTGACCAGCCGCGCGACCCGGTTCATGCGCAGCCTGACGACCGAGCAGACCTACCGCCGGGTCAACTGGACGTTCTCCGCGCACGGGTCACCGCGGCGCGACATCAGCCTCGAGGTCAAGCCCGAGTGGGACGCCGACGTGCCGCAGCTGGTGCGGGACGGCGACTTCGGCCGGCTGCAGCTGCGCATCGAGCTGGAGCACCTCACCCGGCTGCCGTTGACCGGGACGCTGACGTTCAACATCCGCACCTACATGGCCCCGCTGGCCGAGATCGCGACGATCCCCGAGTGGAGCGGGCAGCTCGCGGCCGTCGTCGCCGAACTGCCCGACGACATCGCCGGGTACAAGGGCATCGCGCCCTACCGCGACGAGGTCGTGGCCTGGCTGACCGAGGCCACCCGCGCCCACGTCGCCGCGGCGTAGCCGGGCCCCGGCGCCCCCCGCGGCCACCGTGGGGGCGCCGCCACGCATGGACCGGGGCTCCGGCGGGCACCCCGGGAGCCCATCGGAGGCACCACCGGGAGGTCCCCGTGTCCGCATCCAGCCGCCGCTGGCGCACCGTCGCCGCCGGCTTCGCCATCGCCCTCGCCTCCGTCACCACCGCCGGCTGCGGCAGTGACGTGGTCGACGACGACGTGCAGCAGGACGTCGAGCAGGGCGTCGACGACGTCGAGCAGGAGGTGGAGGACGCCACCGACGGCGAGGACGGCGAGAACGGCTGAGCCCGCCGGCGCCACCGCGTGACCGGTGACCCCGCGGGGTAGGGCGGGGGCGATGAGCACCGACGCGACGACGACCTCGGCGACCCGGGCCCAGCGGCTGGACCGGCTGCCGTTCACCCGTGAGCACGGCCGGCTCGTCGTCGGCTCCGGCCTCGGCTGGGCCCTGGACGCGATGGACGTCGGCCTCATCTCCTTCGTGATGGCCGCGCTCGCCGTCCAGTGGTCGCTGACCCCCACCGAGCTGTCCTGGATCGGGTCGATCGGCTTCGTCGGCATGGCCCTGGGCGCGACCCTCGGCGGGCTGCTGGCCGACCGGATCGGCCGCCGCCAGGTCTTCGCGCTCACCCTGCTGCTGTTCGGCCTGGCCACGGGCGCCGCGGCGCTGGCGTGGTCGGTCGGCGCACTGCTGGTGTTCCGCTTCCTCATCGGCCTCGGCCTGGGCGCCGAGCTGCCGGTGGCCTCCACGCTGGTCAGCGAGTACGCGCCGGCGCGGGTCCGCGGGCGGGTGGTCGTGGCGCTGGAGGCGTTCTGGGCGGTCGGCTGGCTGCTCGCGGCGCTGATCGGCTACTTCGTCGTGCCCCGCAGCGACGCGGGCTGGCGGTGGGCGCTGGCGCTGGGCGCGGTCCCGGCGGTCTACGCCGTCGTCGTCCGCCGCGGGCTGCCGGAGTCCGTGCGCTTCCTGGAGCTGCGCGGCCGCGAGGACGAGGCGGAGGCGGCGGTGCGCCGCTTCGAGTCCGCGGCCGGGGTGCCCCCGGTGCCGTCGACGACGCCCGAGCCGGCGGCGCCGCCCGGGCCCGGGGCGCTGTGGGCGCGGGAGAACCGCGGCCGGACGGCGGCGCTGTGGACAGTCTGGTTCGGCATCAACTTCGCCTACTACGGCGCCTTCATCTGGCTGCCGACGCTGCTGGTGGCCTCGGGGTTCTCGCTGGTGCGGTCCTTCGGGTTCACCCTGCTGATCACCCTCTCCCAGCTGCCCGGCTACGCCGCGGCCGCGGTGCTCATCGAGCGGTGGGGGCGGCGGCCGACGCTGGGGGTGTTCCTGCTCGGCTCCGCGGTGGGGGCCGGCCTCTTCGCGCTGGCCGACGGCGACACCGCCGTGTTGGTCACCGGCATGGTGCTGTCGTTCTTCAACCTCGGCGCCTGGGGCGCGGTGTACGCGGTGACGCCGGAGGTCTACCCCACCGCGCTGCGGGGCACCGGCGCCGGAGCCGCCGCCGGGTTCGGCCGGATCGCCTCGATCGCCGCCCCGCTGTGCGTGCCGCCGCTGCTCGCGGCCGGCGGCAACGGCCTGGTGTTCGGCACCTTCGCCGCGTTCTTCGTGCTCACCGCCGCGGCCTCGTGGGCACTGCCCGAGCACCGCGGCCGCACGCTGGAGGACGTCGGCTCGGCGTAGCGCGCCCGACTCCACCGTGAGCATGGCGCCGTGACCACCGGGAGGGTGTCCCGGGTGGTCACGGCGCCATGATCGTCGCGGAGCCGTGGAGGCCCGGTCAGCGCGTGGGCGTCTCCGCCCGCGGAGACGGCGCACCGGCGGCGATCCGCTCGGCGGAGGCGATGACGCTCTCCGGCGTGCTCGTCGCTCCCGGCGTGTGCAGAGCGCCCTCCAGGTCGTAGGCGACCTCGGCGTGCTCGGCGAGGTCGATGCCGTTGACCTCGACCTCCTTGGTCACCCGCATGCCGACCGTCTTGTGGATCGCCAGGGCGATCAGCAGCGAGACGACGAACGAGTAGCCGACCACCGCGACCGCCGCGACCGCCTGCACGCCGAGCAGCTCGAATCCACCGCCGTAGAGGAGGCCGTCGCGGCCGCTGGGCGCCGCGGCCGAGCCGAAGACGCCGACCAGCAGGGTGCCGACGATGCCGCCGACCAGGTGGACGCCGACGACGTCCAGGGAGTCGTCGTAGCCGAAGCGGTACTTCAGGGCGACCGCCAGCGGGCAGATCGCGCCGGCGACGGCACCGACGGCGAGCGCGCCCATCGGGGTGACCGCGCCACAGGCCGGGGTGATGGCGACCAGACCGGCGATGGCGCCGGACATCCCGCCGAGCACCGTGGCGTGCCCGTCCCGCAGCCGCTCGACCAGCAGCCAGGCGAGGATCGCCGCGCAGGTGGCGTTGAAGGTGTTGAGCATGACGACCGACGCGCTGTTGCCGGCCGCCAGCGCCGAGCCGCCGTTGAAGCCGAACCACCCGAACCAGAGGATGCCGGCGCCGAGGGCGACCAGCGGCAGGCTGTTGGGCCGGGCCTGGCGCGGCCAGCCGGTCCGCTTGCCGACGACGAGGACGACGGCCAGCGCGGCCACACCGGCGTTGATGTGCACCGCGGTGCCACCGGCGAAGTCGACCGCGGCGAGGTCGTTGGCGATCCAGCCGCCCAGCACGCTGCCGTCGGCGGAGTCGAAGGCGAACACCCAGTGTGCGACCGGGAAGTACACCAGCGCGGCCCAGAGCCCGGCGAACAGCAGCCACGGGCCGAACCGCACCCGGTCGGCGACCGCGCCGGCGATGAGCGCCGTCGTGATGACCGCGAACAGCGCCTGGAACACCGCGACCAGCGCCGGTGGCAGGGCCGCGCTCTCGTCGCCGGACACGAGGGACCCGAGCCCCAGGTACTCGGTCACGTCGCCCAGCAGGCCGGTCCCGCTGTAGCTGTTCCCGAAGACGGCGGAGAAGCCGAACAGCGTCCAGAGCACGCCGACGACAGCGACGGCCCCGAACACCATCATGATCATGTTCAGGATGCCGCGGGAGGAGACCATCCCCCCGTAGAACAGCGCCAGCCCCGGGATCATCAGGGCGACGGCCATCGTGGCGGCGAGGATGAAAGCTGTGCTTCCGACGTCCATGCGGGCCTCTCGATCGTCTACTCGCGGTGTTCGCGGTTGCGTGCGAGTAGACGGGACGCGGGTTACCGCCGTGGTCGTCGTCTGTGACGTTCGGGTGACGCGCCGGCCCGCGGCTCCCGGGTTCACCGGCCGTCCTGGGGGTAGCCGCCCTCCATGGCTGAACTGACCCGGGACCACCTCCAGGGCCTGACGGTCGCCGTCACGGGCGCCAGCGGCAACGTCGGGACGGCGCTGCTGGGCCGGCTCACCGCGCCGGGCAGCGGGGTGGCCGAGGTGCGCGGGCTGGCCCGTCGCCGGCCGCCGGACGGCGCACCGTACGACGGCGTCCGGTGGTTCCCGGCCGACCTCGGGGAGACCCGCAGCGAGCACGTGCTGACCCGGTTCCTCGACGGCGCCGACGCCGTGGTGCACCTGGCCTGGGCGCTGCAGCCCGGCCGGCAGCGGGAGCGGCTGCACCGGGTGAACGTGGAGGGCACGCGGCGGGTGGCCCGGGCGGCCGCGGCCGCCGGCGTGGCCCAGTTCGTGCACATGTCCTCCCTCGGCGCCTACGCCGCCGGCTCCGGCGGGCAGAAGGTCACCGAGGACTGGCCGACCACCGGCATCCCGAGCTCCCAGTACAGCCGGGACAAGTCCGAGGCCGAACGGGTGGTGCGGGAGGTCCTGGGCCGGCGTCCGGACACCACGCTGACCGTGGTGCGCCCGACCCTCGTGCTGCAGCCGGAGGCCAGCAGCGAGATCGGCCGCTACTTCCTCGGCCCGCTGCTGTTCGGCGCCGCCCGTCTCCTGCCGGGTGCGGTCGCGAGGCTGCTGCCGCTGCCGCTGCCCTCGGTGCACGTGTCGTTCGTGCACGCCGACGACGTCGCCGACGCCCTCGGCCGGGTGCTGGACCGCCGCGCCCCGGGCCCGTTCAACCTCGCCGCCGAACCCGTCATGGACGCCGACGACATCGCCCGCGCGCTGGGCAGCGTCCGGGTGCCGACGCCGGCGTTCGTGCTGCGCGCCGGGCTGTCGGCCGCCTTCCACGCCCATCTGGTGCCCACCGAGCCCGGCTGGCTGGACCTCGGCACGCAGGCGCCGGCACTGGACACCACCCGCGCCCGCAAGCTGCTGGACTGGGCTCCGTTCCACAAGGGCGACGACGTGCTCACCCAGTTCGTCGCCGCGCTCGGCCGCGGCGAGGGTGCGCCGGGGCCGCTGCTGCGCCCGGCCGGCGGCCCGGAGCGGGACCCGGCCGGCGACCCGGCCAACGCGCCCGGCCCGCGGGCCAACTAGTCGCCGGCCCTGTCCTCCCGGGCGGTCCAGGCGGCGATCGGGCGGCCCATCGGCGCGAACACCTCCGCCGACCGCTCGGGGCGCAGGGCCACGAACAGGGCCTCGGCCTCGGCGAGCACGGTGCCCGTGTCGTCCTCGGGGACCAGCCGCGCGGTCGCCGGGGTCCGCCGGCCGTCGGCCTCCCCCGCCTCCGCGGCCACCAGCAGCGGGACGCCGAGCGGCACCGGACGGCGGTAGCGGACGGTCAACGTGGCGGTCAGGCCGCCCCGCCCGGCCGCGCGCACCGCCCGGGCCAGCACGTGGTCGAGCAGGGTGGCGACCACGCCGCCGTGCACCAGCCCGGGCGGGCCCTCGTGCGCCCGGCCCACGGTGACCCGGCCGGTGGCCCGTCCGTCGGGGGTGTCGGTCGCCTCCAGCGGCGGCGCGACGGGGCTGCCGGGGCCGTAGACCGGGCTGTACCAGCGCTCCCCGCGCTCGGGGTCGTCGACGGAGGCGACCTCGTGGAGGCCGCGGTCGGCCGCCCGCAGCCGGGCGGTGAGCGCGCGGGCCGCCGCAGCGACGGCGGCCAGCTCGTCGGCCGGCACCTCGGTGCGGACGGCGGCGTCGACGAGGTCCCGCAGCGCCGTCCCGAGCTCGCCGACGACCTCCCGGCGGGCGGCGCGCTCGGTCGGCGGCAGCTCAGGCACGGGGCATGCCCGCCGCGCGGAGCAGGCCGCCGCCGATGATCACCCGCTGCACCTCACTGGTGCCCTCGTAGAGGCGGTAGAGCCGCGCGTCGCGGTAGAAGCGTTCCACCGGGGTGGTCCGCAGGTAGCCCAGACCGCCGTGCACCTGCACCGCCCGGTCGACGGCGCGGCCGACCATCTCGGTGCAGAACAGCTTCGCCGACGACGGCCCGACCGAGGTGTCCTCGCCGGTGTCGTAGCGGGCCGCGACGTCGCGCACCATGGCCCTCCCGGCGAGCAGCTCGGCGTGCATGTCGGCGAGGTGGGCCTGCACCAGCTGGAACCGCCCGATCGGCGCCCCGCCCTGCTTGGCGGTGGCGGCGTAGGCGACGGACTCGTCGAGCACCCGCTGCGCCATGCCGACGCACAGTGCCGCGATGTGCAGCCGACCGCGGGACAGGACGGTCAGCGCCTTGGCGTAGCCGCGGCCCTCCTCCCCGACCAGCGCGCCGGCGGGGACGCGCACGTCGTCGAGGAAGACCTCGGCGGTCCAGGCGCCGGACTGGCCCATCTTCGCGTCGTGCGGGCCGACCGTGAGCCCGGGCGTCCGCGCGTCGACGACGAAGCTGGAGATGCCGCGGCCGCCCCTCTCGGCGGGATCGCTGCGGGCGAAGACGACGAAGAGGTCGGCCAGCGGGGCGTTGGTGATGTAGCGCTTGCTGCCGGTGAGCACCCACTCCCCGCCGTCCCGCCGGGCGGTGGTGCGCAGCCCGGCCGGGTCGGAACCGGCCTCGGCCTCGGTGAGGGCGAAGGACCCGATCAGCTCCCCCGCGGCCAGCCCGGGCAGGTACCGCTGCTTCTGCTCCGCGCTGCCGAACCGGGCGATGACCTGGCCGGCGATGCCGTTGTTGGTGCCGAACAGCGACCGGAACGCCGGGGTCGTGTAGCCGAACTCGAACGCCAGCTCGACGTCCTCGGCCATGGTGACGCCGAGCCCGCCGTACTCCTCGGGCAGGGCGTACCCGAACAGGCCCATCTCCGCCGCGCGGGCCCGCAACTCGTCGGGGATGCGGTCCTCGTCCTCGATGCGTTCCTCGAGCGGCATGACGACGTCCCGCACCAGCTGCCGGACGGCGTCCCTGACCTGGCTGAAGTCCTCGGCGTCCACGCCGTCATGCTGCCGCTACCGGCAGCGCCCCGCCTCGGCGGGTCGCACCTGACACGCCAGCGCACAGCGCAGTCGAACCAGCACTGCCTGTTGTGGCGGGAGGCCCTCGGAACTAGCGTCGACGGCAGTCGCCCGAACCCGCGGCGGCCCCTGCACAACCCGCCGGAGTGCCCGTGCCGCACCTGCAGGTCGCCCTCGTCCCCGCTCCCGACCAGGTCGTCGTCCGGGTGACCGGCGACGCGGACGTCTCCACCGTCGACCGGCTCACCGACGCCCTCCGCCGGGCCGCCGGCCTCGGCACGGGGCGGGTGGTGGTGGACGTCGCCGGTGCCCGCTTCCGTGACTGCTCGGGGCTGCAGGCGCTCACCGCGTTCACCGACACGCTGGCGCCCGCGGGCCGGCAGTGCCGGGTGGTCGGCGCCCCCGCCGACACCCGCCGGCTGGTGCGGGACGCGGGGCTCGCCGACCGGCTGGAGCTCGACGGCCCGCTCGACGGCGCGGACCCGGTGCGGACCGGGCCGACCGTCCCGCCCCTGCCGCCGCTGCCGGCCGAGCCGGCCGCCGTCCGGCGCGCCCTCGCCCTGCGGCAGGGACGGTCGGCGCGGCGGTCCGACGACCGGCCGGCCCGGCGGCGGGCCCGGACGGCGACGCTGCGCCGCTGGGGGTGACCGGCCGGCGCCGGGAGCGACGCGGCGCCGTGCCCGGTGGTGGGGTCGCGGACCCCGGTCGGTCCGGTTGTCGGCATCCTGCACGCTGACGACGATGTGACCTCCCGGACAGTCAGGAGGCCCCATGGGCGAGATCGTCGTACTGCGGCACGGGCAGACGGAGTGGAGCCTCAGCGGTCAGCACACCAGCGTCACCGACCTCCCCCTGCTCCCCGAGGGCGAGGAGCAGGCGCGGCGGCTGGCCGGGGTCTTCGGGGACCGCACCTTCGCCGCGGTGTGGGTCAGCCCGCGGCTGCGGGCCCGGCGGACCGCCGAGCTGGCCGGGCTCACCCCGACCGGCACCGAGGATGACCTCGTCGAGCTCGACTACGGGGGCTACGAGGGCCGGACGACGGCGGCGATCAGCGAGGAGCTCGGCCGCACGTGGTCGATCTGGGTCGACGGCACCGTCGCCGGGGACACCCCCGGGGAGTCGCTGGCCGACGTCGGCAGGCGCGTGGACCGCGTCCTGGAGCGGGCGCGGCCGCTGCTGGACGACGGCGACGTGATGCTGGTCGCCCACGGACACGTGCTGCGGATCCTCACCGCCCGCTGGCTGGGCCTGGACCCGGCGGCCGGCCGCCTGCTGGCCCTGCCCGCCGGTTCCTACGGGATCCTCGGCCACGAGCACAGCCGCCCGGTGCTCACCGGGTGGGGCCTGCACTGACCCCACCCGTCATCCGGCGGGGTCCGCGGCGTCTGCAGTGGTGTGCCGAACCGTGCGGGAACCCCCGGGCGCGACACCCCGGGGTCAGGGTCCTTCGGACCCCCCGGAACACGTCGTCGGTCCCGCGCGTGTCCGTGCGGCCGCGCGCACGCTGCCGGAGTGCTCAGCCGACCATCACCGTGGCGCCCGGAGAACGGCGGCCGTCCCGCCGTCCCCCGGGGGCGCGACCGGGCGGCCGAACAGCCAGCCCTGACCCAGGTCGGCGCCCAGGTCGGTGACCTCCTCGGCGACCCGCTCGCTCTCCACGCCCTCGGCGACGACCTGGGCACCCAGCCCGTGGGCCACCTCCACCACCGACCGCACCATCGTCCGCGCGCCGTCGTCGGGCAGGGCCTGCACCAGGGCCTTGCCCAGCTTGACGACGTCCGGGCGCACCGTGGACAGCAGGGAGCGGCTCGACCAGCCGGCCGCGACGTCGTCCAGGGCGACCCGCCAGCCCAGCGAGCGGGAGTGCTCGAGCACCGACAGCAGGTGCCCCCGGTCGGCGACGGCCGACACCTCGCCCACCTCGACGACCAGCCGGCCGGCCTCGATGCCGGCGTCGTGCAGCGCCTGCTCGGTCGAGGCCAGGCCGGTCCGCGGGCGGACGACCGACGCCGGGTCGGAGTTGACGAACAGGTCGGCGTCACCCAGCCAGGACGCGGCGCCGGCGATCGCCGACTCCCGGCCGATCCGGTCCAGCCGCGGCAGCCAGCCGGCGGACTCGGCGACGAAGAAGAGGTCCTCACCGCCGACCTCCCGGCCGTCGACCAGGCCGCGCAGCAGCGCCTCGTGGGCGACGACCGACCGGTCGGACAGGCGGACGATCGGCTGGTACACCGACCACAGCTCGGCCTCGGCGAGGACGCCGATCTCGGCGGTCACCCCGCGGCGGGCCAGTTCCACGGCCAGCGTGGGTGCGCTCAGCAGCCGGGCCGCGAGCGCGGGCTCCTGCGTCGGGGGGTCGGTGGCCACCCGCACGTGCTCGGCCTCCGCGGTGGTCAGCTCGCGGGCGAGGCGCCGGAACAGGCGGTCGATGCCCCGGCCGCCGTCCTCGTCGGTGAGGTCGAGGAGGTCCGGCCCACCCGACACCGACAGCCCGACCGCTCGCGCGAAGCGGGCCACCTCCCCCAGCAGCTCCCCGTCGGTGCTGCCCAGGAGCACCCGGCCGGCCGAGCCGGGCACGTGCCAGTACTCCCGGCGCCGGGCGCCGCCGACGGTGGTTCCCACGCCAGCAGGATGACCGAGCGGGCACACGAGCGCGCACAGGCGCGCGGGAAGCCGGAACCCCACCGAACACACACACGTTGCACGCCTGTCGGGCGTCACCAACTTGAATGTCTAAGGTCAGCTCCATGGTCGCACCACAGATGATCGATCCGCCGCGCTCCGCCCGGGGCGGACGCCCTCGTGACCCCAGCCGGGACGAGGTGATCCGGGCGGCGATCCTGCGGCTGCTGGCCGAGGTCGGGTACGCCGCGCTGACGATGGACGCCGTCGCCTCGGAGGCCGGCGTCGGGAAGGCGACCATCTACCGCCGCTGGCGGACCAAGCAGGACCTCGTGGTCGACACCATCTCCGACATGAGCCACGCCATGGCCGTGCCGGCCGACACCGGCACCATCGAGGGCGACCTGCGCGAGCTCATGCACCGGGTGGCCATGGCCACCACGAGCCCGGCCGGGGCCGCGATCCGTTCCCTGCTGCCGGCCATGCAGCACCAGCCGGCCCTGGTCGAGGCGTTCCGCAGCGGCCCCCTCGCGGTGTGGCGGGCGGCCTACGCGCAGATGTGGGCGCGCGCCGAGGCCCGCGGCGAGGTCCGCCCGGGGCTGGCGCAGTCGGTGACGGCGGAGGCCACGAGCGCGCTGATCGTGCAGCGGTGGCTGCTCACCGGCGAGCCGGTGGACGACGAGTACGTGGAGCGCGTGCTCGAGGTCGTCGTCCTGCCGCTGATCGCCAACGCGCGGCCGGAGGCCTGAGCCTCCGCCGCGCGCGGCGACCGGTCAGTCGTTGCGGTGCCGGACCTTCTGGACGACGACCAGGCTCATCAGCAGGCCGAGCGCCCCGACGCTGGCGAGGCCGACCGGCGTCTGCAGGAACTGCTGGACGGCGGCCTGCCCCTTGGCCTTCAGGCGCTGCGGGCTGCTCCGGTAGACCAGCTGGTCCAGGGTGGCCGCCAGCGACTCACGGGCGGCGTCGATCTCCAGCTGGATCTGTCGAGGGTCGCGAGGCACGGGCGACAGCCTGCCAGACGCACCACCGTCCAGCGCGTTCCCGTCGGTCGGGGGCCACCCGCACGGGCGATCCCTACACTCGGCCCTCGAGCGGGAGTGGTGTAACGGCAGCCACGCCAGACTTAGGATCTGGTGCCTTCGGGCGTGGGGGTTCGACTCCCCCCTCCCGCACTCGGGCCGCCCGGTCGGGGTGGCTCGGTGGCTTCCGCCCGTGACCGACCTCGACGAGCACGGCCGGCCGGAGCCACCCCGCGCGGCCGACGGGACCGCCACCCTCCTGGGCTTCCTCGAGCACCAGCGCGCGACGCCGGCGTGGACGTGCGCGGACCTGGACGCGGCCGGGCTGTAGCCGCACGTCGCCGTCCCCCGATCGGGTCGTCCTCGCCGGAGACGCTCCGCCGCGGGGCCGGACCTGCCGACGACGTCCCGTGCCCCTCTCCCTCTCCCCCACCGGCCCCCGCCACCTCGCCCCGGACGCCGACGCCGTCGTGCGCGTCGCCGCCGACCGCGGCCCGGGACGGCACGCCGCCCCCGAGGACGACCGCACCGAGTACGACCCCCGGGTGGACGGCGACCTGCTCGACTGGCTGGGGTTCGCCCCGGCCGCCGGCTGACCCACCCGTCCGGGTGACGGCCCGGTGCTCCCGGTTCGACCGGGACACCGGGCCTGCCGACTCCCTCGCCGTGACGCTTCTGCCCTCGCACCCGGCGGCCTCCGGCCGAGCGGCACCCGGCGCGGTCCTGCCGCCCCCCGAGCGCCGGCTGGGTGACGTCCTCGTCGAGCAGGGCGTGCTCACCCGGGCCCAGCTCACCGACGCGCTCCGCCAGCACCAGGAGGTCGGCGAGCCGCTCGGCGCGGTGCTCCTCGCCCGCGGTCTGGTGACCCGCCGGCAGCTGTACGTGGCCCTCGCCGACGTGTGGGGCGCGGACATGGCGTTCGTCGACCCGGTCGAGGTCGACCCCGACCTGGCCCGGCTGTTCCCCTCGGCGATGCTCGCCCGCGAGGTGTGGGTGCCGCTTCAGGTCGAGCAGGACGCCGACGGGGAGCCTCAGGTGGTCGTCGCGACCGCCGGCCGGCCGTCGGCGCACGTCGCCCAGGAGGTCGTGCAGCGCACCGGCATCCAGCGGGTGCGCCAGGTGGTGACCACCGACTGGGACGTGCAGCGCGCGCTGCGCACGGTCTGGCGGGACGAGCTGGTGCACGACGCGGTGCGGTCCCTGGCCGAGCGGCGTCCCGACGAGTCGGCGTCCAAGGTCTTCGTCTGGCCGCAGGTCGCCCTGGGCCTCACCCTCACCGTCGGCACGGTCGTCTGCGCCGCCCTGTGGTTCTCCACGACCATGTCCTGGCTGGTCGCCGTCGTGAACGTCGCCGTCGCCCTCGCCGTCGGCACCAAGGCGCTGATCAGCACCGTGGGCACCGCGTACGAGACCGTCGAGCAGGTCACCGACGCCGAGGTCGCGGCGCTCGAGGACACCGACCTGCCGCGGTACACGATCCTCGTGCCGGTCTACAGAGAGGCCGGCATCGTCGGCTTGCTCATGCGCAACCTCGCCGCGCTGGACTACCCGCGCGAGAAGCTGGAGATCCTCCTGCTGCTGGAGGAGGACGACCCGGAGACGCTGAGCGCCGCCCTGGCCGCGGCCCCGCCGGACCTCGTCCGGATCGTCGTCGTCCCGCACTCGCTGCCCAAGACCAAGCCGCGGGCGTGCAACGTCGGCCTGGCGTTCGCCCGCGGTGAGTTCGTCGTCATCTACGACGCCGAGGACCGTCCCGATCCCGACCAGCTGAAGAAGTCGCTGATCGCGTTCCGCAAGGGCGGCGAGGACCTGGTGTGCGTGCAGGCCGCGCTGAACTACTTCAACGCGCGGGAGAACCTGCTGACCCGCATGTTCACCCTCGAGTACTCCTCGTGGTTCGACTACACCCTGGCCGGCCTGGACAAGCTGCGGCTGCCGATCCCGCTGGGCGGCACGAGCAACCACTTCCGCACCGACCTGCTCCGCCGGCTCGGTGGCTGGGACCCCTACAACGTCACCGAGGACGCCGACCTGGGCATCCGGGCCTCCGCCCGGGGGCACCGCGTCGCGGTCGTCAACTCGACGACCTACGAAGAGGCCAACATGGCCGTCGGCAACTGGATCCGGCAGCGCAGCCGCTGGATCAAGGGCTACATGCAGACGGTCCTGGTGCACACCCGGCACCCGGTCACGCTGGTCCGGACCGTCGGGCTGCGGCAGACCGCGGGCTTCGCGCTGCTCATCGGCGGCACCCCGCTGATGTTCCTGGCCACCCCGTGGCTGTACGCGCTGTTCCTCGCCGACCTGCTGCTGCCGGGCGTGATCGTCCCGGACCTGCCGGAGTGGCTCACCCTCGTCAGCCTGACCAACCTGCTGTTCGGCAACGGCGTGATCATCTACCTGTCGCTGCTGGCCGGCTTCAAGCGGCGCAGCTACGGCCTGGTGCCCTTCGCGCTGCTGTCGCCGCTGTACTGGCTGCTGCACTCGATCGCCTCGTACAAGGCCGCCTGGCAGCTGGTGACCAAGCCGTTCTACTGGGAGAAGACCCAGCACGGGCTCTCCGCCCACGTCCAGGGCCCGGGGGCCCCGGCCGCCGCGTCCGAGGGGACGGCGCGCTCCGGGGCGCCGGCGTCCGCGGACGTCGGCCGGCACGCCGCCGCCGACGTGCACGGGCGGGTGGCCTGGTCCGACATCGCACCGGAGGTGCAGCGGTGACCACGACCTCGCTGCCGGCGACCGGCCGGCCGGCGGCCACCTCGGCGGTGCGCCCGCCCCGCGTCGACCTGCGGCGGGTGTTCCTCGTCTGCGGCCTGGTGCTGGCCGCCGAGATCCCCCTGATGCTGGTCATGGGCCGCTCGTGGGACGAGGCCCTGCTGCCCGGTTACGCGATCCTCATGGTGACCTTCGGGGCGGTCTTCTGCGTCGCCGCGGTGACCGTCGCCGGCTTCACCGCCGGTGCCGCCGCCGCGGGCCTGCTCGTGCTCGGCGTCGTCGGGCTGGTGCCGGTGCTCGCCGGCGCGGCCGTGCTCGCGCTGCTCTGCGGAGTCGCGCCCGGGTGGGCGCGGGTCGAGGCGTGGCAGGCCGCCCGCTCGGTCGCGCTGACCGCCGGGGAGGAGGCCGGTGTCGCCCGCGCCGCGCTGCCGCTCACCGGCCGGCACCGGATGCGGGGCCCCCGCCAGCGGATCGTCTGGCGCGGTGACCGGGCGTTCGCCGCCTTCCTCGTCCTGGCCTTCCCCCCGTCGATCACCGCCCTGTCGCTGTGGTTCGTCGGGTGGGTCGCCTCGCGGTGAGGCCGGTCAGGCGGGCCGGAGCAACTCGGCCACCAGCGGGACCAGCGCCGAGAAGGCCTGACCGCGGTGACTCCGCGCGTCCTTCTCCGCCGGGGCCAGCTCGGCCGCGGTGACCTCCAGACCGTCGGGCTGGAACACCGGGTCGTAGCCGAACCCGTTGCCGCCGCGCGCCTCCCGCACCACCCGGCCGCGCCACGAGCGCTCCAGCACGTGCTCGGCACCGCTCGGCGTCACGACGGCGGCCGCGCAGACGAACGCCCCGCCGCGCCGCTCGTCGGGGACGTCGGCCAGCTGGCCCAGCAGCAGCGCGGTGTTGGCCGCGTCGTCCCCGTGCCGCCCCGACCAGCGGGCGCTGAGCACCCCGGGCATGCCGTTGAGCGCGTCGACGGTCAGCCCGGAGTCGTCGGCGACCGCGGGCAGGCCGGTGTACCGCACCGCCTCCCGCGCCTTGAGCAGCGCGTTCTCGGCGAACGTGACACCGGTCTCCGGCGCCTCGGGGTACTCCTCGACGTCCCGCAGGCCGACGACCTCCACCCCGGGGACGGCGCACTCCAGCAGCCGCTGCAGCTCGGCGAGCTTGCCGGGGTTGCGGGTGGCCAGCAGCAGCCGGGTGCTCACCGGGCTCCCTCGGACCGGGCCAGCGCCTCGGCCTGCAGCCGGCTCAGCTCGGCGCAGCCGCCCACGGCGAGGTCCAGCAGCGCGTCGAGCGTCGCCCGGTCGAAGACGCCGTTCTCCGCGGTGCCCTGCACCTCGACGAAGCTGCCGTCGCCGGTGCAGACGACGTTCATGTCGGTGCCGGCGCGGACGTCCTCCTCGTAGGCGAGGTCCAGCCGCGGCTGCCCGTCGATGACGCCGACGCTGACCGCGGCCACCGACTGCACGATCGCCTTGGGCCGGGCCAGCTTCTTCCGGGCACCGAGCCACGACACGGCGTCGGCCAGGGCCACGTAGGCCCCGGTGATCGCCGCGGTCCGGGTGCCGCCGTCGGCCTGCAGCACGTCGCAGTCGATCGCGATGCTGTTCTCCCCCAGCGCGGCCAGGTCGATGGACGCGCGCAGGGACCGCCCGATCAGCCGGCTGATCTCGTGGGTGCGACCGCCGATCCGGCCCTTGACCGACTCGCGGTCGCTGCGGGTGTGGGTGGCGCGCGGCAGCATCGAGTACTCGGCGGTCACCCAGCCCAGGCCCGAGCCCTTCCGCCAGCGGGGCACGCCCTCGGTCACGCTCGCCGCGCACAGCACGCGGGTGCGGCCGAACTCGACGAGCACCGAGCCCTCGGCGTGGTCCAGCCAGTTGCGGGTGATGCCCACCGGCCGGAGCTGGTCGGCCGCCCGGCCGTCGGGGCGGGTCTTCGCGGGGGTCGCCGTCACGTACGCCGACAGTAGTGCGCACCGGGCGGTTCCCGGTCGGCCCGGGCAGGATCGCGGGCATGCGATCGGAGCTGCGAGCGGTCCGCACCGGCGGCGTCCCGACCGTCGTCGACCTCACCGAGGAGTGCGCCGACTTCGTGCGCGCCGAGGCCGACGGGCTGCTGCACGTGTTCGTGCCGCACGCGACGGCCGGGGTCGCGATCATCGAGACCGGCTCGGGCAGCGAGGAGGACCTGCTGGCCCAGCTCGACGTCCTGCTCCCCCGGGACGACCGCTGGCGGCACCGGCACGGCAGCCGCGGGCACGGCCGCGACCACGTGCTGCCGGCGTTCGTGCCGCCGCACGCGAGCGTCCCGGTGCTGGAGGGACGGATGCAGCTGGGCACCTGGCAGCGGATCTGCCTCGTCGACACCAACGCCGACAACCCGCAGCGCCACGTGCGGCTGTCGTTCCTCTCCGGCTGACAGCTGCGGTTCACCCGACCCGCGTGCCGCGGAAGACGTAGCGGTTGAGGCTGAAGAAGTACTCCGGCCCGAGCGAGCGCAGGTCGCCGGCCCAGCCCTCGACGTCCTCCGCCGTCAGTCCGTTCCGGCCCACCACGAAGGCCGCGACCAGGTCGAGCAGGCGCGCGCTGAAGGCGCGCGGTCCGTAGCCGACGTCGAGCAGGGGCAGCACGCGGACGGGTTCCACCCGGAAACCGGCCCGTTCCAGGTGGCCGGCCAGCCGCACGGGCAGGTGCGGGTCGGCCAGGTGCTGCTCCCACGCCTCCAGCACGCGCGCCGTCCGGACACGGTCGCGCGAGTGCCAGACGACCGAGTCCCAGTCGGTGTCCAGGACGAGGACCCGGCCCCCCGGCCGCAGCACGCGCCACAGCTCTGCGACCGCCGCCGCGACGTCCTCGACGTACTCGAGCACCTGGGTCGAGACGGCGACGTCGAACGTGGCGTCGGCGTACGGGAGGGCGACCGCGTCGGCGCACCGCAGCTCGACCGGCGCGGCTCCCTCCGCCGTCGCCCGCCGGCCCGCGAGGGCGAGCATGCTCTCGCTGGTGTCGACGCCGCAGACGCGCCCGGTCGGCCCGACGGCCCGTGCCAGGTCGGCGGCGAGCAGCCCGGGACCGACGCCGACGTCGAGCACCCGCTCCCCCGGACGCAGGGCCAGCAGCTCCACGACCGCGCGGCGCTGCTCCACCAGGGCGTCGCCCGTGTAGGCCTCCTCGAGCCGGCGCGACGCCTCGTCGTCGTAGTGCAGAGGGCCAGCCATGGCCGTCTCCTCCCGGTGCGGCCGGACGGACCGACTGTGGCCCTCCGCCCCCGCGGTGGCCAGCCCGTTCCCGACGACCCGTCGCGCGGGTCCACCCCGGCACCCCGTGGAGTCCGGTCGGGAGGACACGGCAGGATGCCGGACATGACCGACACCGACAGCAGCACCGACTCGGCCCCCGTCCGCCTCGCCCCCGGCGACCCGGCGCCCGAGTTCACGCTGCCCGACGCGGACGGCACCCCGGTCTCCCTCGCCGACCACCGCGGACGCCGGGTGATCGTCTACTGCTACCCCGCTGCCCTCACCCCCGGCTGCACCACCCAGGCCGTCGACTTCACCGCCTCGGCGGGGGAGCTCGCCGAGGCCGGGCTGGACATCATCGGCATCTCGCCGGACCCGCCGGAGAAGCTGCTGCGGTTCCGCGAGAAGGAGAGCCTGAACATCACCCTGGTCTCCGACGTCGACAAGCAGGTGCTCACGGCCTACGGCGCGTTCGGGCCGAAGAAGCTCTACGGCAAGGAGGTCATCGGCGTGATCCGCTCGACCTTCATCGTCGACGCCGACGGCCGCATCGAGAAGGCGTCCTACAACGTCAAGGCCACCGGGCACGTGGCCAAGCTGCGCCGGGAGCTCGGCCTGGCCTGAGGCCGGCAGCCGGGTGACGTCGAGGTGGGAGCAGAGATCCCGCCGGACTCCGGTGCCGCCGGGTCGTGCGGTGTCCTCCTCGCTCTTGCCGTGCGGCAACGCCGCCGGAGCGTGCGCAACACCGCGAGAGCACCACTCCCAGCACGGCTCTCGGCGGTGCGCTCGTGTCCGAGGGGCGCGGCCTGCGCGCCTCAGGTGCCGGAGGGCCCCGTCGCGGGGGGGGGGGGGGGGGGGGGGGGGGGGGGGGGGGGGGCCCGGGCCCCCCCCCCCCCCCCCCCCGCCCCCCCCCCCGGCCCCGGCACCGCACCCGCCTCCCGGCGCAGCCGGAGCCGGGCCGAGCTGTTGCCCGCGAGCGGCACGACCCGGCCGGCGGCGGCGAGCCCGGCCTCCGGCACGTCGCTGTAGATGGCCTCGTACTCCCCCGCGCGCACCAGGTACGTCTCGTGCCAGATGCCGGTCCGCCCCTGCGGATCGCGCCGGAACCACTCCAGCCAGGTCGGCCGGTGCAGGTCGCCGGGGTCCCGGGCGAAGGCCTCCAGGTGCTCGAAGGAGCGCCAGTACTGGATCACGGTCAGCCCTGACATCCGGTAGCCGAGCAGCCCCTTCTCCGGCCGGCGCACCAGCTCCGCGAGCATCGCCTGCATGCCCCGCCGCCGGCCGCCGAGGTCGCGCAGGCTCTGCAGCACCCGCCACGGGGTGTTGAGCCGCGCCCCGATGACGAAGACGACGAAGTCGCCGTCGATCTCGGCGCCGAAGCGACCGCGGTGGATGCGCGCCATCGGACTCCCTCCCGCCTGCCGGGCCGCTGCCCGTCGACGGCTCATGCTCGACCGCTCCGGCCGGCCGGGACACCCCCGCGCCCCGCCACCCCGCGCGCCGGGACCGTGCACCGCGCGCGGCGCCGCGGTGCGTGACCGCGACCGCCGTCGGGTTCGCGCCCGCCACGTGCCCGGCCGGGGCCGGCCGACCGGACCGCACGGGTGGCCGGGCTCCCACGGGAACGTGCCGTCGCGCGAGGGCCAGGTCAGCTGGTACGCCGGGACGGACTCCTCGGCCGGACGCCGGTAGGAGCGGTTGGCCGAGTACAGGATCTCGCCGGGGTTGGGGCACACCTCGACGAACAGCCGCCCCGGCCGGTCCACCAGGGCGACGAACTCCCCCGCCACCAGCGCCCGCCCTCCGAGCACCAGCGCGGCGACGTCGTCGAGCGGGCGGCGCGTGGCCTCCGGGCCGAGCCCGACCACGACCAGCTCCGGGTGCCCCAGCCCGAACAGCCCGACGGTGTAGCCGAAGGCGGGCTCGTCGGGCGACTCCCCCTCGCCGACGTACTGCACGGCCCAGCGGTTCTCGCGGATGAGGGTGGTGAGGTGGGCGTCCTCCTGGTCGAGCCAGGCGATGGTCTGCGGGTCGGTCGTCATGCCCGGGAGCCTGCGCCGGGGCCCGGACGTCGCGCCGGGACCGGCTGCGCCGGCTGTGGACGGCGGCGCTCCCTGTGGAGCGCTCGCCGGAGTGTCAGTCCCCCTCCTCCGCCCGGCGGGCGCGGGCCCGGCGGCGCCCCTCGTGCATCGCCTGCACGCGGGCGACCGGGATGGTGTGGCCCTCGGCGACGAGGTCGGCCGGCAGCTCCTGCGGTTCCGGCAGCAGCGCCGTCCACGGGTCGCCGTCCCCCAGCCGCTGCGCCGCCGTCCGGACGGTGACGTCGCCCGGCCGCACCGCCGGCAGGTCCTCCCACGACACCGGGGCCGACACGGGCAGCCCGGGCCGCACCCGCGGGCTGTAGGCGGCGACGATCGTCGACGCGTAGGACCGCGTGGAGTCCAGGAAGACGCGGTCGTGCCGATCGGCCTTGATGTAGGCGGTGGTCGCGACGTCCGGGTCCAGTCGCTCGGCCCGCACCGCCAGCGCCCGGGTCGCGGCCGCGGCGTCGTCGGCGCGGGCGCCGCGCACCGGGACCACGACGTGCACGCCCTTGGAGCCGCTGGTCTTCACCGCCCCGGCCAGCCCGGCGTCGGCCAGCGCCTGCCGGACCAGGTGGGCCGCCCGCACCACCACGTCGAAGCCGGCACCCTCGGGCGGGTCGAGGTCCAGGACGATGCCGGTCGGCTCGTCCCCGCCGGCCGGGACGAACGGGACGTGGAACTCCACCGCCCGCTGGTTGGCCAGCCACAGCAGGGTCCGGCGGTCGTCGCAGAGCACCTGGTGCACCTCGCGGTGCGCCCCCTGGGACCAGACCGCCACCGTGCGCACCCACTCGGGCGCGCCCTTCGCCACGTTGCGCTGCATGAACGGCTGCTGGCCCGGCCGGACCCGCATCACCGACAGCGGACGCCCGGCCAGCAGCGGGACGAGCCGGTCGGCGAACGCGTCGAGGTGGTCGACGAGGTCGCCCTTCGTCACGTCCAGCCCGTCGCCCAGCGGCGCGTCCAGGCTGGTCAGCCGGACGCCGTCCCGTTCGTCGTCGACCACCGGCCCACCGTGCCCGCCGACGCACCGCCGGGCAACACCTACACGTCGTAGGTGGCGCCGGGCTGCACGAGCTCGCTGGCCGGGAACACCGCCTGCGCGTCGGCCAGCTGCACCTCCCGGTCGATCCAGGGCGGCACGTGGGTCAGCAGCAGCCGCCCGGCCTGCGCGGCCGCGGCGTGCTCACCGGCCTCCCGGCCGCTGAGGTGCAGAGCCGGCGGCAGGTCCGGGACGTCGGGGTGCGCGGCCTCGGCCAGCAGGACGTCGACACCGCTGGCCAGCCGGACGACGGCGTCGCTCGCGCCGGTGTCCCCGGTGTAGACCAGCGACCGGCCGTCGGCGTCCAGACGGATGGCGTAGCACTCGACCGGGTGCGCGGTGCGAACCAGCTCGGCGGTGAACGGCCCCAGCTCCAGCCGGCCCGCGCCGACGGGCACGAAGTCGAAGACGTCGGTCAGCCCCTCGCCGTCCATGTCATAGGCCAGGGCCAGCCGGCGCTCGGCACCCACCGGCGCGTACATCGGCACCAGCTGCCGCGTGGAGCGCCCCGAGTAGCGGTGCCAGACCACGAACGGCGCGACGTCCAGGCAGTGGTCGGCGTGCAGGTGCGACAGGAACACCGCGTCGACGGTGGCCGGGTCGGCCAGCCCCTGCAGCACGCCGAAGGACCCGTTGCCGAGGTCGAGGAGCAGCCGGAAGCCGTCGTGCTCGACGAGGTAGCAGGACGCGGGCGACTGCGGCCCGGGGCCGCTGCCGGAGCAGCCGACGATCGTGAGCCTCACGCGGCGTCCCGCGGGCGGTCGACTGTCCCAGGCACGCAGGTCAGGCTAGCGGGGAACGCCGGGAGACGGCGCTCACGCCCCGAGCAGGACCCGGCTCAGGCACACAGCAGGACCCGGCTCAGGCCCACAGCGGGAGCCGGCTCAGGCCCACAGCTGCCCCTCCAGCGCGGAGGTGGCCTCCTCCAGCGTGCCGGCGTAGGCGCCGGTGGACAGGTACTTCCAGCCGCCGTCGCAGACGATGAAGACGATGTCGGCCTTGCGTCCGGCCGCCACCTCCTTGTCCGCGATGCCGAGCGCGGCGTGCAGGATCGCGCCGGTCGAGATGCCGGCGAAGATGCCCTCCTGCTCGACCAGCTCGCGGGTGCGCCGGACGGCGTCCTGCGGGCCGACGGAGAACCGGGAGTCCAGCAGCGAGGCGTCGTAGAGCTCCGGCACGAAGCCCTCGTCGATGTTGCGCAGCCCGTAGACCAGCTCGCCGTACCGGGGCTCGGCGGCGATCACCCGCACCTCGGGCTTCTTCTCGCGCAGGTAGCGGGAGACGCCCATGAGCGTGCCGGTGGTGCCCAGGCCGGCGACGAAGTGGGTGATCGAGGGCAGGTCGGCCAGGATCTCGGGGCCGGTGCCGGTGTAGTGCGCCTCGGCGTTGGCCGGGTTGCCGTACTGGTACAGCATCACCCAGTCGTCGTGCTCGGCCGCGAGCCCCTTGGCGACGGCGACCGCCTGGTTGGAGCCGCCGGCCGCCGGGGAGCTGATGATCTGCGCGCCGTACATCTCCAGCAGCTGACGCCGCTCGATCGAGGTGTTCTCCGGCATCACGCAGATCAGCCGGTAACCCCGCTGGCGGGCGACCATCGCCAGCGAGATCCCGGTGTTGCCGCTGGTCGGCTCGAGGATGGTGTCGCCCGGCTTGAGCTTCCCCTCCTTCTCGGCCGCCTCGATCATCGAGATCGCCGCGCGGTCCTTGATGGAGCCGGTGGGGTTGTGGTCCTCCAGCTTGGCCCACAGCCGGACGTCAGGGGTCGGCGACAGGTTCGGCAGCCCCACCAGCGGGGTGTTGCCGAGCGAGTCGACGAGGGAGGCGAAGCGGGCCATGGGGGGTGCTCTTCCGGGGGAGACGGGTGCGGGGCGGGAGCTGAGCGGGCGCTCAGCAGCCGCCGGCGACCGCCGGGAGGATCGTGACGGAGTCGCCGTCCTTGACCTGGGTGTCGAGCGCACCGGTGAAGCGGACGTCCTCGTCGTTGACGTAGACGTTGACGAAGCGGTGCAGCTTGCCCTCCTCGGTGACGAGGCGGTTCTTCAGGCCGGGGTGCTTGGCGTCGAGGTCGTCGACGAGCGCGCCCAGGGTGTCACCGGTGCCCTCGACGGTCTTGTTGCCGCCGGTGTGGGTGCGCAGGATGGTCGGGATCCGGACCTCGATGGCCATGGCGTGCTGTTCTCCTCTGGAGCGGGGGGTGGCGGGCCCGCCAGCCTGCGGCGGGTCGTGCGTCTGGACGGGGAACGCCCGTGCGCCGCGGGGCATTCCGGCGGGCGGCCCCGTCGGCCCTCCTGCAGGGTCCCGAAGCGGGGGCAGGAGGGTCCCTGTCTCAGTCGTAGACGACGGTGGTCGGCGAGTGGCCGAACAGGTAGGACTCGACGACCTCGACGTCCTCCTCGCTCACCTCGCCGTCGACGATGCGGAAGCTGCGGAACTCGACGTCGTCACCGGCCAGGCCGGTCTGCGCACCGTGGTGCCGCGTCGAGACCAGCACGTAGTGCGCGTTGGGCTCGGACGCGTAGCTGATGTCGGTACGTGACGGGTACGCCTCGGTGGCGGTGTGCGAGTGGTAGATGACCACCGGCTCCTCGTCCCGGTCGTCCATCTCCCGGTACAGCCTCAGCAGGTCAGCGGAGTCGAACTCGTAGAACGTGGGCGACCGCGCGGCGTTGAGCATCGGGATGAAGCGCTCGGGGCGGTCGCTGCCCTCGGGGCCGGCGACGACACCACAGGCCTCGTCCGGGTGGTCTTCCCGGGCGTGGGCCACGATGGCGTCGTAGGTCGCGCGGTCGATGCGCAGCACAGGTCCAGTCTAGAAGGCCGTCGTCCCCCCACCGCTCGCGGGCTCGGGGCGGTGCCCGGACGGGGCCGCCAGTACCGTGCCGGACCGTGGTCCTCGGAGTGCTGCTGGTCGTCGGTGTCCTGGTCGTCGCGGCACCGGCCCTGGTCCTCGGGATCGGCGGCCTGCGCCGCCGCAGCGGGCACTACAGCAGCGACGTCGGGGCCGACCGGGCCTCGCTGGTGCTGCTGGTCTCGATCCGGCTGCTCACCCTGCTGCTGATGGGCGCCCTGTCGCTGGTCGTCCTCGTCTCCACGGTCGGGGCGATGCTCCGCGACGTGGAGCTGCACGGCATGGTCTACGTCTTCTTCGTCCTCGACCTGCTCCTGGCCGTGCTGGTCCTGCTCACGTTCGGCCGGCGCGACCGGCGACGAGCGCGTCGACGAGCGAACCCTGCAGGCCGGTGAGCCAGTAGTAGACGGCCAGCTGCTGGCCCTCCTCGGACGAGAGGTCCTCCGGGGGCTCGCTGTCGGCCTCGATCCCGAGCCGGGTCCCCATCGCCAGGCGCAGGTCGTTGGTGGTGCGCAGCCAGGCCTGCGCCTGCTCGGGGTCCAGCCGGACGGCGCCGCCGTCGGGGGGCAGCGTGGCCCGCACCGTGGCGAGGTCGTCGCTCTTGCCCGACGCCAGCCCCTCGCGGGTCAGCTCCCGGTACTCGTCGGCCAGCGCCCGGTCTCCCCGGTGCCCGTCGGGGAACAGCCGCAGCAGGACGGGGTCGGAGCCGACGTCGGCCGCGTCGGCGTCCAGCAGCTGCTCCAGCTGGTCGAGCAGCAGCCCGACGATGCTGACCTCGGCCTCGTTGAGCCGGGCGACGCACTCGTCGCCACGGCGGCGGAAGGGCTTCACCTGCTCACGTGTCCCGCTGGAAGCTGGCCCACAGCCCGTAGGCGTGCAGCCGGTTGGTGTCGTGCTCCATCCGCTCGCGGGGCCCGGAGCTCACGATCGCCTTGCCCTCGTGGTGCACCTCGAGCATGAGCGCGGTCGCCGTCGCCTCGTCGTAGCCGAACAACTCCTGGAACACGTAGGTGACGTAGGTCATCAGGTTCACCGGGTCGTCCCAGACGATCGTCACCCAGGGTCGGTCGAGATCGGCGTGCTCCTCGACCGTGGTCTCCGGCGTCCGTGTCGGCGCTAGTGGTCCGCCCACTCCCCCACCTTAGGACGCCGCCGCTCGACGGGTCGCCCCGGCCGCAGCCGCCTACGCTCCGGAGCCATGTCGACGGGTCCAGCCCTGCTCACCGACCGGTACGAACTCACGATGGTCGCCGCCGCCCTCGCCGACGGGACCGCCCACCGCGACTGCGTCTTCGAGGTGTTCGCCCGCCGGCTGCCGCACGGCCGCCGGTACGGCGTCGTCGCCGGCACGGCCCGGCTGCTGGAGGAGCTTCCCCGGTTCCGCTTCTCCGACGAGGACCTCGCCACCCTGCGGGACCAGGGGCTCACCGACGCGCGACTGCTCAACTGGCTGGCCGACTTCGCCTTCAGCGGGGACGTCGACGGCTACGCCGAGGGCGAGTTCTTCTTCCCCGGCTCGCCCGTGCTGACCGTGCGCGCCCCGTTCGCCGAGGGGGTGCTGCTGGAGACGCTGATCCTGTCGGTCCTCAACCACGACAGCGCGATCGCCTCCGCCGCGGCCCGCATGGTCGCCGCGGCGTGCGAGCGGCCGTGCATCGAGATGGGCTCGCGGCGCACCCACGAGGAGGCCGCCGTCGCCGCGGCCCGCGCCGCGCACCTGGTCGGCTTCGCGTCGACGTCCAACCTCGAGGCCGGCCGGCGCTACGGCGTCCCCACCACGGGGACCAGCGCGCACGCCTTCACGCTCCTGCACGACGACGAGGCCTCTGCCTTCCGCGCCCAGATCGCCGCCCTCGGGGTCGGCACGACCCTGCTGGTCGACACCTACGACGTCGACCAGGGCATCCGGACGGCGGTCGAGGTGGCCGGCCCCGAGCTGGGCGCCATCCGGCTGGACTCCGGTGACCTGCCCACGCTGGCGACGCACGCCCGCGAGCTGCTGGACTCCCTCGGCGCGACCCGCACCCGGATCATCGTGACCAGCGACCTCGACGAGTTCGCCATCTCCGGGCTCATGGCGGCACCCGTGGACGGCTACGGCGTCGGCACGTCGCTGGTGACCGGGTCGGGGGCACCGACGGCCGGCATGGTCTACAAGCTGGTGGAGCGCGACGGCGTCCCGGTGGCGAAGCGGTCCGAGGGGAAGAACTCCGTGGGCGGCCGCAAGCACGCCGTCCGCCGGCACGACACCGACGGGACGGCGACCGCCGAGGTCATCTGCAGCGGCCCGATCCCGCCGGAGGACGGCGACCGGCAGCTGGTCGTGGAACTCGTGCGCGGTGGCCGGGTGTGCGACCCCCTGTCGCCCCGCGAGGCCCTCGCCGCGGCCCGCGCCCACCACGCGCGCGTGAAGGAGGCCCTGCCGCAGGAGGCGTGGGCGCTGTCGCGCGGCGACTGCGCGATCGAGACGGTCACGGCCTGAGGAGGGAACGGCGATGACCCGAGCACTGGTGGTGGTCGACGTGCAGAACGACTTCTGCGAGGGCGGCAGCCTCGCCGTGGCCGGCGGGGAGGCGGTGGCCGGTGCCATCACCGAGCACGTGCGCCGGCACGCGGGGGACTACGCCCACGTCGTGGCGACCCGCGACCACCACATCGACCCCGGCCACCACTTCGCCGCGGCGCCCGACTTCGTCCAGACCTGGCCGCGGCACTGCGTCGTCGGCACCGACGGCGTGGAGCTGCACCCCCGACTGGACCGCGAGCCGATCGAGGCGGTGTTCGACAAGGGCGAGTACGCCGCCGCCTACTCCGGGTTCGAGGGCGCCGCCGACGGCGTGCGCCTGGCGGACTGGCTGCGCGCGCACGAGGTGGACGCCGTGGACGTCGTCGGCATCGCGACCGACCACTGCGTGCGCGCCACCGCCCTGGACGCCGTCCGTTCGGGGTTCGCCACCCGGGTGCTGCTGCCGCTCACCGCGGGCGTGACCGCGGAGACCACCGCGGCCGCCCTCGACCAGCTGCGCGCCGCCGGCGTCGAGCTGGAGGGGACCGTCCACCGGGCCGGCTGAGCGGGGGAACGGGCGCCCGGTCGCAGGGACACGGGCAGCGGCTGCACGGCGCCGGGGACGGCACCTGGCCGCGGTGTCGTCCGGGGGACGACGGTGTCACCGGGTCACGGCACCGCGTCGAGGACCTCGTCCCTGGTGAAGCCGAGCACCTGCAGGACGGCGTCCAGGTAGGGCTGGTTGAGGGCGGTGTGCGCCTGCTCGCGCACGTACGGCTTCGCGTTGAACGCGATGCCCAGCCCGGCCGCGTTGAGCATGTCGAGGTCGTTGGCGCCGTCCCCCACCGCCACGGTCTGGTCCAGCGGGATGCCGTACTGGTCGGCGAAGCGGGCCAGCGCGCGGGCCTTGCCGGCGCGGTCGACGATCTCCCCCACCAGCCCCCCGGTGAGCCGCCCGTCGGCCACCTCGAGGGTGTTGGCCGCGGCGAAGTCCAGCCCGAGCTCGGCGGCCAGCGGGTCGGTGATCTGGGTGAAGCCGCCGCTGACGATGCCGCAGCGGAAGCCCAGCCGCTTCAGGGTGCGGATCAGGGTGCGCGCCCCCGGGGTCAGCACGAGGTGCTCGCGCACCTCGTCGAGCACGCTCACCGGCAGCCCGGCCAGGGCACCGACACGGGCCCGCAGCGACTCGGCGAAGTCCAGCTCGCCGTTCATGGCGGCGGCGGTGATGCGGGCGACCTCGGAGGCGCGCCCGGCGCGGGCGGCGAGCTCGTCGATGACCTCGCCGCGGACGAGCGTGGAGTCGACGTCCAGCACGATCAGCCGCTTGCTGCGGCGGGCCAGGCCCACCTGCTCCACGGCGATGTCGGCACCGGTGGCGGCGGCGACGGAGGCGAGGGCGGTCCGCAGCTCGGTGGACTCCGCGCCCGACACGGTGAGCTCGAAGCTGGTGACCGGGTAGTCCGACAGCCGGCGGATGGCGTCGATGTTGCCGCCGATGCCGGCGATCGCCGAGGCGGCACCGGCCACCGCGGCGGGCGGGACGGGGCGGCCGAGGACGATCACGTGGTGCGCCCGGCCGGCCGGGCGGCCCTGCTCGTCGATGGCGTCGACCTGCACCTGCATGCCCGTCGCGTCCGCGACCTCCGCGGCCAGCCGCCGCAGCCGGGCCTGGAACGCCGTCTCGTCCACGGCACCGCCGCCGTCGAGCGCGACGGCCGTGACCTCCACGCCGAGCACCAGCTGCCCGTGGACGACGACCTGCTCGACGTCGGCCACCTCGATCGCCCGCCGGCCGTCCGCGGCCTCGGCGAGGGCGGTGAACAGCCGCGCCGTGACACCCGGGTGGTCGACCCCGGTGACGGTCAGCAGCGCCCGAGGGGGCGCTCCGGAGGGGTCCGACGGCGTCCGGTGGATGGGGTCGTGCAGCACGGCGCCATCGTGCCCCACCGGCTCGCGGCGACCGTGGCCCGCCCCGGACGCGGCGACGCCCCGCCGGCCGGTGGCCGACGGGGCGTCGCGGGCGTCCCTGCAGGGACGCGGTTCAGCTGGGGTCGGGGTCGTTCGGCCCCTGCCGCCGGCCCTCGGTGAGACCGAGGTTGCTGACTCCGGCGTACGGCTCGTGCCGCTTGCCGGCGTGCGCCTCGGCCTGCAGACGGTCGAGCAGGTGCGGGTAGTGCGCCTCGAACGCCGGCCGCTCCGAGCGGATCTTCGGGATCTCCACGAAGTTGTGCCGCGGCGGCGGCGAGGACGTCGCCCACTCCAGCGAGTTGCCGTGGCCCCAGGGGTCGTCGCGGACGGCGAGCCGGCCGAACCGCCACGACTTGAAGACGTTGTACAGGAACGGGATCGTCGAGGCGCCGAGCACGAACGAGAAGATCGTGGAGATCGTGTTCAGCGTGGTGAACCCGTCGGTGGGCAGGTAGTTGACGTACCGGCGCGGCATGCCCTCGTTGCCCAGCCAGTGCTGGACCAGGAACGTGCCGTGGAAGCCGATGAACGTCAGCCAGAACTGCAGCTTGCCCAGCCGCTCGTCGAGCATCCGGCCGCACATCTTGGGGAACCAGAAGTAGATGCCGGCGTACGCGGCGAACACGACGGTGCCGAAGACCACGTAGTGGAAGTGCGCGACGACGAAGTACGAGTCGGAGACGTGCCAGTCCAGCGGCGGGCTGGCCAGCAGGACGCCGGTCAGGCCGCCGAGGAGGAACGTGACCATGAAGCCGATGGAGAACAGCATCGGCGTCTCGAAGGTCAGCTGGCCGCGCCACATGGTGCCGATCCAGTTGAAGAACTTGATGCCGGTCGGCACGGCGATCAGGTAGGTGAGGAACGCGAAGAACGGCAGCAGCACCGCACCGGTCGCGTACATGTGGTGCGCCCACACCGTCAGGGACAGGCCACCGATGGCCAGGGTCGCGAAGACCATGCCCTTGTAGCCGAACAGCGGCTTGCGGCTGAACACCGGGATGATCTCGGTGATGATGCCGAAGAACGGCAGCGCGATGATGTAGACCTCGGGGTGCCCGAAGAACCAGAACAGGTGCTGCCACAGCAGCGCCCCGCCGTTCTCCTCGGAGTAGATCAGCGCGCCCAGGTTCCGGTCGGCCAGCAGCGCCAGCAGCGCGGCGGTGAGGATCGGGAAGGCCAGCAGGATCAGCACGCTGGTGACGAGCGCGTTCCAGGTGAAGATCGGCATCCGGAACAGGGTCATGCCGGGCGCCCGCAGGCAGACGATCGTGGCGGTGAAGTTGACGCCACCGAGGATCGTGCCCAGACCGCTGACGGCCAGGCCGGTGATCCACAGGTTGCCGCCGGCGCCGGGGCTGTTCGTGACGTCCGACAGCGGGGTGTAGGCGGTCCACCCGAAGTCGGCCGCACCACCCGGGGTGAGGAAGCCCGACAGCGCGACGATCGACCCGAGCAGGAACAGCCAGTAGGAGAAGGCGTTCAGCCGCGGGAAGGCGACGTCGGGGGCGCCGATCTGCAGCGGCATGATCAGGTTGCCGAAGGCGAAGAACAGCGGCGTCGCGAACATCAGCAGCATCACCGTGCCGTGCATGGTGAACAGCTGGTTGTACTGCTCCGGGGAGAGGAACTGCAGGCCCGGCTGGGCCAGCTCTCCACGGATGAGCATGGCCATCAGCCCGCCCAGCAGGAACCATGCGAACGAGGTGGCCAGGTACATGAGGCCGATGGTCTTGTGGTCGGTGGTCCGCAGCAGATTCGAGAGCCGCGAACCCTTCTCGACCTCGTGAGCCGGGCTCGGCCGGCTCACGATCGGCGCCGGTGCGATCGTCACGGCCGCGAGCTTAGACGGTGACCCACCGGCGTCTCCTCCCGACGGTGGAGGCGCGCCGCACACCACCGGTGAGTGCACTGTGTCCCAGCGCACACCCGTGACCCGGCGGCACCGCGGCGGGCCCGTCAGCCGGCCCGCACCCAGCTCGTCACGTCGACCGACACCGTCACCGGAGACCGCTCCGGGAGCCGGGCGACGGCGACGGCCAGCGCCCCGGGCCCGAGGTGGCGCGCGTGCGGACCCATGCCGACGAGCGTCGTGACGGCGGCCCGGTCCAGCTCCAGCCGCTCCCGGTGGTCCGCGGCCGCGACCGGCCGCAGGTGCGGCTCGAGCGTCGCGGCGAGCCGCCGGCCCTTCTCCGGGTCGACCCGCAGCAGCCCCAGCGGCCCGACCAGCTCCGTCAGGTGGTCGGCGGCGGGGGTGACGACCACCAGCCGGCCGCCGGGCCGCAGCGCCCGCGCGATCTCCGGCCCGTTGCGGGGGGCGAAGACGACGAGCACCCGGTCGACGGCGGCGTCCCGGACGGGGAGCCGCGCCCAGGCGTCGGCGACGACGGCGACCGCCCGCGGGGAGGCACCCGCCGCCCGCCGGGCCGCGTACCGGGAGGAGTCGAGGACCACGCCGACCGCGTCCGGCAGGCGGTCGAGGACGCCGGCCAGGTGCTGCCCGGTGCCCCCGCCCAGGTCGAGCAGGGTCGTCGGGGGCCCGTCGTCCCCGGTGGCGACGGCGTCGGCCAGGGCGCCGGTGATGCCGGCGTAGTGCCCGGCGGCCAGGAAGGCGACCCGGTCGGCGACCATCGCCGCCGAGTCGCCGGACGGCGGCACGTGCCCGGGCGGCAGCAGCGTGACGTGCCCCTGCCGGGCGCGGTCGAAGGAGTGGCCCGCGGGGCAGCGCAGGCCGGCGTCGCCGGGCAGGGGCGTCAGGGACCCGCCGCACACCGGGCAGGCCAGCAGGTCGACCGCGCGCGAGGGCCAGGGACGGCGGGCGCTCACGGCGTCGGCACCGCGGCACCGGGCCGGGGCGCCGCCGGGCGCGCCTCGGCCACCCGGCCGGGCACGACGCCGACCGCCAGGGCCGCGGCGACGGCGCCGGCGGCGAAGGCCGCCGGGTACCCGGCGCCGCCCTCGACGAGCAGCGCGGCCAGCGGCACGGTCGCCGCCGCCGAGAGGTTCTGGGCGGTGTTGTGGGCCCCCAGCGCGCGACCGGCCCAGGCGGCCCCGGCGTGCTCGGCCACCGAGGTGAAGGCCACCCCGTTGGGGCTCACGGTGACGACCGCGGCGAGGACGACGGCGGCCGCGGCGGCGGCCGGGCCCAGCGCCGAGGGGGTCAGCGCGGCGGCGACGGCCAGCGCGGCGACGACGGCGGCGACCGCGAGCGCGATGAGCCGCAGCGGACCCAGCCGGCTGCCCACCCGGTCCGACCAGACGCCCGCGCCCAGCCGCGCGGCCGCGCCGCCGGCCTGGGTGACCGCCAGCAGCGTGCCGGCCGCGGCCGCGGTCCACGCGGCGTCGCGGACGAGGAAGTCGAAGGCGAACGCCCCCACCACGAACTGCGGGACCACCAGCAGCGTGCTGGCCGCGTGCACCCGCCACAGCACCGGGGACCGGTAGGGCGAGGCCGGCCGCGGCGCCCCGGCCACCACCGGCGGCCGGGCCGGGTCCCGCACGAGCGCGCCGATCAGGACGGCGGTGACCGCGCAGCCCGCGGCGAGGGCGGCGAACGCCCGCCCGGTGCCACCCTCGGCCAGCCGCGGCAGCAGCAGGGCCGCGAGGCCCACCCCGAGCGGCTGCCCCGCCTGCCGGATGCCCATGGCCAGCCCCCGCTGCCGCGCGGGGAACCAGCCGAGCACCAGACGCCCGCTGGCCGCGTGCACCGAGGCACTGCCGGCACCGGCGAGCAGCAGCCACAGACCCACCGCGACCGGCGTCCCCGCCAGCGCCGCCCCGGTGAGGGCGACCGCGGCGACGGTCAGGCCCGCGGTCAGCACCACCCGCTCGCCGTACCGGTCGGCGGCGGCCCCCCAGGCCAGGAGGCTGAGGACCAGGCCCACCGCGGGCGCGCTGACCAGCAGCCCGATGGCGGTCAGGCTCAGGCCCTCCTCGCGCAGGGCGACGGTGAGGAAGGGCAGGCCGTTCTGGGCGGCGCAGGCGGCGACCAGCCCGGCGAGGCCCACCCCGAGGTGGCGCCAGCGCGCCCTCGACGCGTCGTCCTCCGTCACCTCGGGACCGGGTGGAACGTCACGTCGCGCAGCGCGCCGTCGGCGGCCACCGCGGTGACGAAGGTGCCGTGCGGCTGCCGGCGCCGGTCGGTCGGCGACCCGGGGTTGAGCAGCCGCATCCCGGTGTCGGTGGTGGTGTCCCAGGGGATGTGGCTGTGCCCGAAGACGAGCAGGTCGGTGTCGGGGAACCGGGCGGCGCACCGGGCCTCGCGGCCCTTCCGGTCGCCGGTCTCGTGGACGACGGCCAGCCGGATCCCCTCGACCTCGGCGCGGGCCACCTCCGGCAGCCGCTCGCGCAGGGCCCCGTGGTCGTTGTTGCCGTGCACCGCGACCAGCCGCCGGCACCGCTCCTCGAGCCGGTCCAGCAGTGCGACGTCGACCCAGTCCCCCGCGTGCACGACGACGTCGGCCTCGTCGATCGCCGCCCACAGGGAATGAGGTAGGTCACGCGCACGCTTGGGGACGTGCGTGTCCGAGGTGAACACCAGGGAGAGCGGCACGCGGACATGGTCCCAGGCGGTTACCTTGCGGAGCGCCCGACGACCGGGTTCTCCCCGTACGACCTCCTGAGGACCTCTCCATGACTGACCCCACGTCCACGCGCGCCTCCGGCGCCGGCCACGTCGGCGAGGAGCCGTACCCGAGGCGGTGGCTGGCCCTGGGGGTCATCGCACTGACCGTCCTCCTGGTCATCCTCGACGCCACCATCGTCAACATCGCCCTGCCGGCCGTCTCGGCCGACCTGCAGATCAGCGCCGCCAGCCAGCAGTGGATCGTCACCGCCTACACGCTGACCTTCGGCGGCTTCCTCCTGCTCGGCGGCCGGATCGCCGACTTCTGGGGCCGCAAGCGCACCTATCTCGTCGGCGCGGCCGGCTTCGCCGTCGCCTCGGCGCTGGGCGGGATCGCGCAGAACGAGGCGATGCTCTTCGCCGCCCGCGCGCTGCAGGGGGCCTTCGGCGCGCTGCTGGCGCCCGCCTCGCTGGCCCTGCTGACCGTGCTCTTCACCGACGCCAAGGAGCGGGCGAAGGCCTTCGCCGTCTACGGCGCGATCGCCGGCGGCGGCTCGGCCGTGGGCCTGCTGCTCGGCGGCGTGCTCACCGAGTACGCCGACTGGCGCTGGTGCTTCTGGGTGAACCTGCCGGTGGCCGTCGTCGCCATCGTGGCGGCCATCCCGATCGTCCCGGAGAGCCGGGCGCCGGGTGACACCAGCTACGACATCCCCGGCGCGGTCCTGGTGACCGCGGGCATCGCGTCGTTCGTCTACGGGTTCACCCAGGTCGCCGAGAAGTCGCAGGAGAACGCGGCCGCCGGCAACCCCGACAGCGGCTGGACCGACCCGGCCGCGCTGGCGTTCATCGTCGTCGGCGTGCTGCTGGTCGCGGCGTTCGTCGTCCTGGAGCTGCGGACCCGCAACCCGTTGCTGCCGATGCGCATCGTCCTCGACCGCAACCGGGGCGGGGCGTACCTGACCTCGACGCTGGTGGGTGCCGGGCTGATCGGCGCCTTCTTCTTCCTGAGCCTCTACTTCCAGCAGGTGCTCCAGTACAAGCCGGTGCACGCCGGCATCGCCTCGCTGCCGGTGACCCTCGGCGTGCTGCTCTCCGCCGGTGCGGCCAGCGCGCTGGTGGTCAAGGTCGGCCCGAAGCCGCTGATGGTGCTCGGTGGGCTGCTGGCGGCCTCGGGGCTGTTCGTCCTGTCGTTCCTGGACGTCGACAGCGGGTTCTGGTCGCTGGCCTTCCCCGGCCAGCTGCTGCTCGGCCTGGGTCTGGGCTTCACCTTCGTGCCGCTGTCCAACCTGGCCCTGGTCGGGGCCGGTGCGCACGACGCCGGCGCGGCCAGCGCGGTGCTCAACGCCACCCAGCAGGTGGGCGCCTCCATCGGCACCGCGCTGCTGGCGACGCTGTCGGTCGGCGCGATCACCAACCACCTGACCGACGTCGCCACCTCCGGCGGCAACCCGCAGGACCCGGCCGTGGCGCTGCAGGCGCAGGTGGAGGGCTACACGACCGCCTTCACCTGGGCGGCGGCGCTGCTGGTCCTCGGCGCGGTGGTGTCCGCGGTGCTGATCAAGGCCACCAAGGACGACCTGCCCACCGACAGCGACGCCGTCGTCCACGTCGGCTGAGCCTCGTTCCCACCCGCCGCGGCCCCTCCCCGGATCCGTCCGGAGAGGGGCCGCGGTGCGTCGTGCCGGGGTCCGGGCCGCGACTCCGGGGGAGGTGCGCCTCCCCCGGCGCCACGGGCGACACCTTCCCCGGAGTCGCGGGAGGAGACGAGAGCCCGGCCCACGGGGCGGGACGACATCCACTCGGAGTGGACCGGTCGCGGAGGCCCGGAGGGCCTCCCGACCTGGACACGGGTGGGCTCACCGCACGTCGGGGACGGCACCTGGCCACGGCGTCGTCCGGAGGACGACGGGATCAGCGCGGCGTCCCGGAGGACGGCGGTGTCACCGCCGCCATCGCGCGGAGGCGGGCGTTGTAGGCCTCGAGCTCGGCGTCCTCGGTGCGGACGGCGGCGCGGTCGAGGCGCTTGGCGCGTCGCTCCTCGGACCCCATCCACGAGAACAGCACGATCGCCATGACGAAGACGGTGGGCAGCTCACCGAAGGACCAGGCGATGCTGCCGGCGGCCTTCTGGTCGGCGAGCGTGTCGATGCCCCAGCCGGCCGGCGGGTCGGCGAACGTCGTCACGACCAGGGCGCTGGACATCATCACGGCCACGCCGAAGAAGGCGTGCAGCGGCATCGGGATGAGCAGCTCGAGCATGCGGCCGCCGTGGCCGGTGGTCCGGGGCCAGGGGTCCTGACCCAGGATCGGGCCGAA
Organism: Geodermatophilus sp. SYSU D01186; assembly: GCF_054050215.1. Lineage (NCBI taxonomy): Bacteria > Bacillati > Actinomycetota > Actinomycetes > Geodermatophilales > Geodermatophilaceae > Geodermatophilus > Geodermatophilus sp. SYSU D01186. Next base: position 128,461 of record NZ_JBJGYW010000008.1, read on the forward strand.
GAACAGCAGCCCGGTCACCGTGAAGTGGGCGAGCATGAACTGGTGGCCGAACGGATCGGCCATGAGCGCGTCGAAGACCGGCGTGAAGTAGACGCCGTAGAGGCTGGCCAGGAACAGCGGCAGCGTGAACGCCGGGTGCGACAGGAAGCGCGCCACCCGGCTGTGCAGGACGTCGAGCAGCAGGGCCCGCGGGACGCCGGCCACCCCCTTGCCACGGGGCAGCGTGCGCAGCGCGAGGGTGACCGGGGCGCCGATCAGCAGCAGGATCGGCGACACCATCGACAGCACCATGTGCTGGGCCATGTGGATGCTGAACAGCACCATGCTGTAGCCGTTGAGCCAGGTGCCGGTCACGGCGAACAGCGAGAGGCAGCCGGCCAGCCAGGACGCCGTCCGCCACCACGGCCAGGCGACTCCGGAGCGCCGCAGGACGACCAGCGCCACCAGGTAACCGACCATCCCGAGCAGGCTCAGCACCGCCAGCAGCGACCAGCCGTCCAGGTGCGGCAGGAACATCCGCCCCCAGGTCGGTGGCTCGCTGGGCACCCACATGCCCGAGTGCTGACCGTGCTCCACCGCTGCGCCTCCTGCGTCCCGACTGCTCCCCCACTGTCCCACCTGGCGACGTGCGGGAACGGGGACCCTTCAGGCAGGCCCTCAGTCGTGGACGGGCGCCTCGTGCCCCGCGTGGGAGGCCGCCTCCAGCTGGAAGGTGCAGTGCTCGACGTCGAAGTGGTCGCCGAGGCAGCCGCACAGGGCGTCGAGCACCCGCCCGCCGTGCCCGGCCTCGAGGGCCTCGTCGGTGACGACGACGTGGGCGGAGAGCACCGGCAGGCCGGAGGTGATCGTCCAGGCGTGCAGGTCGTGGACGCCGAGGACGCCGTCGACCGCGAGGATGTGCGCCCGCACCGAGTCCAGGTCCACCCCGCGCGGTGCGGCCTCGAGCAGGACGTCGCCGGCCTCGCGCAGCAGCGACCAGGCCCGGGGCAGGACGAGCAGGCCGATCCCGATCGAGGCGACGGTGTCGGCCGGCGTCCAGCCGGTGGTGGCGATGACGACGGCGGCGGCGATGACCGCCACCGAGCCCAGCGCGTCGGCGAGGACCTCCAGGTACGCCCCGCGGACGTTGAGCGACTCGCTCCGGCCCCGGTGCAGCAGGACGAGCCCGCCGAGGTTGACCGTCAGGCCCACCGCGGCGACGACGAGCATCACGCCGGAGCCGATGTCCGGCGGGTCACCGAACCGGCGCACCGCCTCGACGAGGACGTAGACGGCGACCCCGACCAGCAGCAGCCCGTTGGCGACCGCGGCGAGGATCTCCACGCGCTGCCAGCCGAAGGTCCGGCGGCCGCGCGGCGGGCGCTGGGCGAGCGTGACCGCGCCCAGCGCGAAGCCGAGGCCGAGGGCGTCGGTGGCCATGTGCCCGGCGTCGGCGAGCAGGGCCAGCGAGCCCGAGACCAGCGCGCCGACGACCTCGGCGGCCATGACGGCGACGGTGAGGACGAGGACGACGGCCAGCCGGCGCCGGTGCGCCGCCGAGGCGGTCGCCGGCCGATGGGAGTGGCCGTGGTCGTGTCCCATCAGCTGCCCACCTCCGTCCCGCGCCGCACACCGCGAGTGTGCCGCAACCGACGACGCCCTCCGCCCGGACCGGCCGGGAGGAGGGCGTCCATCGGGGTGACGTGCTGGAACGGCTCCCTTGCAGGGCCCCGCCGCGAGCGTGCGAGCGGTGGGGGCAAGGGGGTCCTCCTAGATCTGGACGCCGCGCTCCCGCAGCCACGGCAGCGGGTCGACCTTCTGGCCGTCGAGGCCACCGATCGCCACCTCGAAGTGCAGGTGCGGCCCGGTGGACTGGCCGCGGTTGCCGAGCAGCGCGATCGTGTCGCCCGCGCGCACGACCTGGCCGGCGGACACCAGGATCTCCTCCATGTGCCCGTAGACGGTGACGTCGCCGTTCTCGTGCTGGATGTAGACGACGTTGCCGTAGCCGCTGGCCGGGCCCGCCTCGAGCACGACGCCGTCCATCGCGGCGTACTCGGGGGTGCGCATGGGGGCGGCGAGGTCGATGCCGGCGTGCATCCGACCCCAGCGGGAGCCGAAGGTGCTGCTCAGCCGGGCTCCGGCGACGGGCAGCACGGCCTTGGGCCGGGCGGCCTCCGCCGCGGCCTCGGCGGCCAGCCGGTCGGCCTCGGCCTGCACCTGTGCCGCGGCGGCCTGCTCGGCCTCCCGGGCGGTGCGGCTGGCGGCCATCTCCTCCAGCCGCGCGGCGGCGTCGTCCGGCATGACGGGCGCGGCGGCGGCCTGCTCGTCCAGGCCGAGCTCCTCGGCGACGCTGACCGAGGAGCTCACCGGCTCGGCCTGCGCCACCGGGTCCCCCGGGGAGAACAGACCCAGTCCTGCGGCGCCCACGAGGGCGGCGGCCAGGTACGCGGCCGGCCGGCGGGACGGCGCGGGCAGCGCCGGACGGCGGCGCCGGCCGCGACGGCGTCCCGGCGGGACGGCGCCCCCGGCCTCCGGGCCGGGGACCGGGATCGCGTGGAGGGCGTCGATGCCGGCGCGAGCGGTGGCCTCGGCGAGCCCGCTGAGGCCGGCGAGGTCGGTGACCTCGGCCAGCTCGTGCGGCGCCTCGGATCCGCCGGCCTCGGACTGCTGCGCGTCCCCCACGCGCGGCGTCGGGATGGGCTGCGCCGTCGGCTCCCCCGCCGGTGCCTGCTGCCGTCGCGAGGACGGGACCGCGGCCGGGTCGAGGGGGTCGCGCACACCCGGGACGGGTGCCGACCCCTCGGCGAGGAGGCGGTCGTCGTGGAGCTGAGTCATGCACCTGGCTTCCGTGGGGGACAGGACGGCGTGCGGTGCCCGGGGGAGCGGACGTGGTCCATGTAAACATGCCGTTATCAATTCGTGATGTGCCCACCCCCCTCGTGACCTGCGGTTTTGTGAGCAGGAACACAGGAATGCACCATTGCCCTTCAGCTGCGCGTGCAACATTCACTCCGCAGAGTGACCGGCGCGCCGACGGCGGCTCGATACACGAGCGATGCGCCTCACGGCAGGGCAGGAGGGCTCCGTCGGAGCCCTCCGACGCGGACCCGAGGAGCACATCGACATGCGCGCAGTGACCTGGCACGGCCGGGCGGACGTCCGGGTGGACACCGTCCCCGACCCCACGATCCAGGAGCCGACCGACGTCGTCATCGAGGTGACCTCGAGCGGCATCTGCGGCTCCGACCTGCACCTCATCGAGGTGATGGCGCCCTTCATGTCGGTGGGCGACGTCATGGGCCACGAGCCGATGGGCGTCGTCCGTGAGGTGGGGTCGGAGGTGACCGCCGTCAAGCCCGGGGACCGGGTCGTCGTCCCCTTCAACATCTCCTGCGGCACCTGCTGGATGTGCTCGCAGGGGCTGCAGTCCCAGTGCGAGACGACGCAGAACCGCGACCAGGGCTTCGGCGCCTCCCTGTTCGGCTACACGAAGCTCTACGGCCAGGTCCCGGGCGGCCAGGCCGAGTACCTGCGGGTTCCGTTCGGCAACACGCTGCCGATCAAGGTCCCGACGGGGCTGCCCGACGACCGCTTCGTCTACCTGTCCGACGTGCTGCCCACCGCCTGGCAGGCGGTCCAGTACGCGGCGGTCCCGCCTGGCGGCACCCTGCTCGTCCTCGGGCTGGGCCCCATCGGTGACATGTGCACCCGCATCGCCCACCACCTGGGCATCGAGAAGGTCTACGCCTCCGACGTCGTCCCCGAGCGGCTCCAGCGGGCGACGGCCCGCGGCACGAACGTCATCCGGTCGACCAGGAAGGACGACGTCGTGCAGGCCATCCAGGACGCGACCGACGGCCGCGGCGCCGACGCGGTCATCGACGCCGTCGGCATGGAGGCGCACGGCTCGCCGCTGGCCTCGCTCGCCCAGAAGGCGACCGCCGTCGTCCCCGACGCCATCATGGAGCGGGTCATGCAGGTGGCCGGCGTGGACCGCCTCGCCGCCCTGAACACCGCCATCGACGCCGTCCGCCGCGGCGGCACGATCTCGCTGTCCGGCGTCTACGGCGGCGCGACCGACCCGCTGCCCCTGATGCGGATGTTCGACAAGCAGATCCAGCTGCGCATGGGCCAGGCCAACGTGTGGCGCTGGGTGCCCGACATCCTGCCGATCCTCACCGAGGGCGACCCGCTGGGCGTCGACGACTTCGCGACCCACCACGTGCCGCTGGAGGAGGCACCGGAGGCCTACGCGAACTTCCGGGAGAAGAAGGAGGGCGCCGTCAAGGTGCTCCTCAGGCCCTGACCCGGGGTTCGGTCCCGGACGCCGGGTGTGAGGAGACCCACCCGACGTTCGGGGCATGCCGTCGCGGGGCACTGACTTGCCCTGAGAGAGGGTCGGGCAACGACCCCCGGCAGGACGACGCAGTCCGAGCCACACCCGTACTCGCCGTCGTCCTCCTGGAGTCACCCTCGTGCCCCGCGGTCTGCTCGCCCTCGCCATCGGTGCCTTCGGCATCGGCACCACCGAGTTCGTCGTCATGGGGATGCTGCCCCAGATCGCCGGCGGTCTCGGGGTGTCGGTGTCCGCGGTGGGGATGCTCATCTCGGCCTACGCGATCGGCGTGGTGGTCGGCGCGCCGACGCTGACCGCGCTCGGCGTGCGCTTCTCGCCCCGCCAGACCCTCGTCGGCCTCATGGTGGTGTTCGTCGTCGGCAACGCCCTGTCGGCGCTGGCCCCGACCTACGAGACGCTGGCCGCCGCCCGCGTGCTCACCGCGCTGTCGCACGGCGCGTTCTTCGGCGTCGGGGCCGTCGCCGCCCGCCGGCTGGTCTCCCCCGACCGCGCCACCCAGGCGATCTCCCTGATGATCACCGGGCTGACCCTGGCCAACGTCATCGGCGTCCCGCTCGGCACCTTCGTGGCCCAGCAGACCAGCTGGCGGCTGGTGCTCGGCGCGATCGCCGTCATCGGCGTGGTCACCATCGCCTGCCTGCTGGCGTGGATGCCCCACGACGTCGGCGAGCCCAGCGACCTGCGCTCGGAGCTGCGCGCGTTCCGCCGCGGGCAGGTGTGGCTCGTGCTCGGCCTGACCATGGTCGGCTTCGCCGCGCTGTTCGCCGTCTACAGCTACGTCAGCCCGATCCTCACCGAGCTCGGCGGCATCCCGGAGGCGTGGGTGACCCCGGTGCTGGCGCTGTTCGGCATCGGCACGACCGTGGGCACCCTGCTGGGTGGCCGCTTCGGCGACCGCCACGGCTTCTCCTTCGTCGCCGTCGGGCTGCTGGCGACCACCGTCGTGCTGGTCGCCTTCGCCTTCCTCGCCCGCACGCCGGTGGCGGCGGTCGTGCTCCTTGTCCTGTTCGGGACGGTGTCCTTCGCGCTGGGCCCGGTGGTGCAGAACGGCGTCATCGAGGCCGCGCAGGTGCGCGGGGGCAGCCTGGTCTCGGCGGCCAACCAGGGCGCGTTCAACGTGGCCAACGCGGTCGGCGCCGCCCTCGGCGCCCTCGTGCTCTCGGCCGGCTTCGGCTACACCGCGCCGATGTGGGTGGGTGCCGTCCTCGCCCTGACCGGCTCCGGCATCGCCGTCCTCGCCCAGTCGGTCACCCGGCGGGACGACGCCTCCGTCCCCGACGCCCCGCGGCCGGTCGCCGAGGTGGTCGGCAGCACCGCCTGACCCGCCCCCGGATGGGTAGGGGCCGGGGATGACGACGTTCACCGCACAGCGGTCCGGACAGTCCACCCTCGGTGACCGGCCGGTGCACCGCATCGGCTACGGCGCGATGCAGCTCGCCGGCCCGCACGTGATGGGGCCGCCGGCCGACCGGGACGCCGCGGTCGCCGTCCTCCGCCGCGCGGTCGAGCTCGGCGTGGACCACGTCGACACCAGCGACTACTACGGGCCGCACGTCACCAACGAGGTCATCCGCGAGGCGCTGCACCCCTACCCCGAGGACCTGGTCATCGTCACCAAGGTCGGTGCCCGGAGGACGCCGGACGGCGGGTGGCCCGAGGCGCTCTCCCCCGCCGAGCTGCGGTCGGCCGTGGAGGACAACTGTCGCAACCTCGGCGTCGAGGCCCTCGACGTGGTGAACCTGCGGATGCCCGGGCTGCACGGGCCGGTCGAGCGGTCGCTGGCCGAGCCGTTCGAGGCGCTGGCCGCCCTGCAGCAGGAGGGGCTGGTGCGGCACCTCGGGGTCAGCCACGTGTCGACGCAGCAGCTGGCCGAGGCGCGGGCGATCGCGCCGGTGGCCTGCGTGCAGAACCACTACAACCTGGTGCACCGGGGCGACGACCCGATGATCGACGCGCTCGCCCGCGAGGGCATCCCCTACGTGCCGTACTTCCCGCTCGGCGGCTTCACCCCGCTGCAGTCGGCGGCGCTGGAGACGGTGGCCCGCCGGCTGGAGGCCTCCCCCATGCAGGTGGCGCTGGCCTGGCTGCTGGCCCGCAGCCCGAACGTGCTGCTCATCCCCGGCACCTCGTCGGTGGCGCACCTGGAGGAGAACCTCGCCGCGGCCGCGCTGGTGCTCGGCCCGCGGGAGCTGGAGGAGCTCGACGCGATCGGCGGTACGCCGACGGCGTGAGGCGTCAGCGGCCGGGCGCCGGTCCGAGCACGCGGTCGAGGTGGGCGTTGGCCAGCACCCCGCCGGGGTCCAGCCGGTCGCGGACGGCGAGGAACTCGTCGAACCGCGGATAGCGCTCCCGCAGCACGTCAGCGTCCAGCCCGTGCAGCTTGCCCCAGTGCGGGCGGCCTCCCACCTCGCCCGCGACCGCCTCGACCGCGGCGAACCACGGGCCGGGGTCGGTGCCGGCGGGCACGTGCGCGGCGATGTAGGCGGTGTCGCGGCCGGACGCCGTCGACAGCGGGACGTCGTCGGCGGCGGCCAGCCGGACCTCGACGGGGAAGGCGGTGCGCCAGTCGCCGGCCTCGTGCACGCGGCGCAGCTCGGCGAGCACCGCCGGCGCGTCGCCGCGCGGGACGGCGTACTCCATCTCGAGGAACCGCACCCGCCGGCGGCTGACGAACACCCGGTGCGAGTGGTCGGTCCAGCTGCGCGCGCCCAGGGCACGGGCCGAGACGCGGGCCAGCGGCGGCACGAGCGCCGGCACCCGCCGCCCCGCCGCGACCACACCGGCGAACGCGGCGTTGGCCAGCACCTCGTCGTCCCACACCGCCCGCCACCGCGGCAGCGGGTCGAGCCCCTCGGCCAGCGGCACCCGGGTGTTGCACTTGACCAGCGTCGCGTCGGTGTGCGGGAACCAGTAGAACTCGACGTGGTCGGTGCAGGTCATCAGCTCCTCGAAGCGCTCCAGCGCGGCGCTGAGCCGGCCCGGCCCCTCGACGGCGTGCAGCGCGAACGCCGGCTCGGCCTGCAGGGTCACCGAGGTGACCACGCCCAGGGCGCCCAGGCCCACGCGGGCGGCGCTGAAGACGTCGGGCCGGGTGGCCGCGTCGCAGCGGAGCACCTCCCCGGCCGGGGTGACCAGCTCGAGCGCCCGGACCTGCGTGGCCAGCCCGCCGAAGCGGGCGCCGGTGCCGTGCGTGCCGGTCGCCAGGGCACCGGCGACGGTCTGGCGGTCGATGTCGCCGAGGTTGGTCAGCGCCCAGCCGGTCCGGGCCAGCTCGGCGTTGAGGCGGTAGAGCGGCGTCCCGGCCCCGACGGTGACCAGGCCGTCGGCGCCGACCGCGACACCGCACAGCTCGTCGAGGACCACCTGCACGGCCTCGGGGCGCGCGATGGCGGAGAACGAGTGGCTGCTGCCCACCGGCCGCACGCGGCGCCCGGCCCCGGCGGCCGCGGTGAGGACGGCGGCGACCTCCTCCACCGAGGCCGGGTGCACGACCGCGACCTCGGCCCGCTCGTTGCCCGACCAGTTGCGCCAGCGCGTGGTGCTCCCGGGCAACGCCGTCCGTACCGCCACCCGGCCGTCCTCCTCCCGCTCGCTCCCAGGGACTCTGCACGGCGCGGAGTCCGCAGGTCAACGGCCTGATCGGGGGTTGACCCTCCGCTGTCGGACGGCCACCCTCGCCGCGTGACCGCGGCACCGCAGCTGTCCGCCGAGGCGGCCCGGGCGCGACTGGACGGCGCGACCGCCGACCTCGACCCGCCGCTGGCCGTCGTCGACCTCGACGCCCTCGACGCCAACGCCGCCGACCTCGTGGCCCGCGCCGGGGGCCGGCCGGTCCGGGTGGCGAGCAAGTCGGTGCGCTGCCGGCCGGTGCTGCGCCGGGTGCTGGCCCGGCCGGGCTTCGCCGGCGTGCTCGCCTACTCGCTGTCCGAGGCGCTCTGGCTGACCGGCGGTGACGACCCCGTGACCGCCGACGCCGTCGTCGGGTACCCGTCGGTGGACCGCGGCGCGCTGCGCCGGCTGCTGGCCGACGAGGCCGCGGCGGCCCGGGTGACGCTCATGGTGGACTCCCCCGAGCACCTCGACGTCGTCGACGCGGTCGCGCCGCCGGGCCGGCGTCCGCCGGTGCGGATCTGCCTGGACGTCGACGCGTCGTTGCGCACCGCCGGGGGCCGGGTGCACCTGGGCGTGCGCCGCTCCCCCGTGCACGACCCGGCCGACGCCGCCGCCCTGGCCCGCGCCGTCGCCGCCCGTCCGGGGTTCACGCTGGTCGGGCTGTTGGCCTACGAGGCGCAGATCGCCGGGGTGCCCGACGCGCCGCCGGGCCGGTGGGCGCGCGGCCTGGCCGTGCGGGGCATGCAGGCGGTGTCGGCCCGCGAGCTGGCCGGCCGGCGGGCCGCGGTGGTGGCCGCGGTCGGCGCGGTGAGCCCGCTGGAGTTCGTCAACGGAGGCGGCACCGGCAGCCTCGAGCGCACCGCGGCCGACCCGTCGGTGACCGAGCTGGCGGCCGGCTCCGGGCTCTTCTGCCCGACGCTGTTCGACGGGTACCGCGCCTTCTCCGCCCGCCCGGCCGCGCTCTTCGCCCTGCCGGTCACCCGCGTCCCCGCGCCGGGCACGGTCACCGTCGCCGGTGGTGGCTGGTCGGCCTCCGGCCCACCGGGCGGCGACCGGCAGCCGCGGCCGACCCACCCTCCGCGCCTGCGGCTGCTGGGCGCGGAGGGGGCCGGTGAGGTGCAGACCCCGCTGCGCGGTCCGGACGCCGCGCGGCTGCGGGTCGGCGACCGGGTCTGGTTCCGGCACGCCAAGGCCGGGGAGCTGTGCGAGCACGTCGACGTCCTGCACACGCTGGAGGGCGACGTCCGCACCGGCGCCGTCCCCACCTACCGCGGCGAGGGCCGGGCGTTCGGCTGAGCCGCCGCTGCGCCGAGTGGGCAGTTGCGGTCGCCGACACGGGCGGACACGCCGCGTCCGGCGACCACGACTGCTCAGTCGGCGTCGTCCCCCGCCAGGGCGCGGGCAGTCGAGGTCAGCGGGCTCGCTGCACGCGCCCCTCGTCGAAGACCGGCTCGGGCGCCTCGTACACCCGGCCGTCGGCGCCGAAGACCAGGAAGCGGTCGAAGGAGCGGGCGAACCAGCGGTCGTGGGTCACCGCGAGGACCGTGCCCTCGAACGCGGCCAGCGCCTCCTCCAGCGCCTCGGCCGAGAGCACGTCGAGGTTGTCGGTGGGCTCGTCGAGCAACAGCAGCGTGGCGCCGGAGAGCTCCAGCAGCAGGACCTGGAAGCGGGCCTGCTGCCCGCCGGAGAGGGTGCGGAACAGCTGGTCGCCCTGGTCGGCCAGGCCGTAGCGGCGCAGCGCCGCCATCGCCCGCCCGCGGTCGACCCCCGGCCGCCCGGGCTCGCCGTGCCACAGCAGGTCCACGAGGGTGCGGTCCAGCCACTCCGGGTGCGCGTGGGTCTGCGCGAAGAAGCCCGGCACGACGCGCGCGCCCAGCCGCCAGGCGCCGGTGTGCGCCACCTCCTGGCCGGCCAGCAGCCGCAGGAAGTGCGACTTGCCCGCGCCGTTGGCGCCCAGGACGGCGACCCGGTCGCCGTACCAGACCTCGAGGTCGAACGGCCGCATCAGCCCGGTCAGCTCCAGCTGCTCGGCCATCACCGCCCGCACGCCGGTGCGCCCGCCGCGCAGCCGCATGGCCACCTTCTGCTCCGGCGGCCGCTCCGGGGGCGGCCCCTCCGCCTCGAACCGCGCCAGCCGGGTCTGCATCGCCCGGTACCGCGAGGCCATGTCCGGGGAGTTGGCGGCCTGCTGCTGCAGCGTGCGCACCAGCTCGACCAGCCGCTCGTGCTCCTCGTCCCAGCGGCGGCGCAGCTCGGCCATCCGCTCGTGCCGGGCGGTCCGCGCGGCGGGGTAGCCGGCGAACCCGCCGCCGTGCACCCACGCCGTCCCGCCCTCCACGGTGACCACGCGGTCGGCGACGCGGGCCAGCAGCTCCCGGTCGTGGCTGACGAACAGCACCGTCTTGCGGGTCTCCAGCAGCCGCTCCTCCAGCCAGCGCTTGCCCGGGACGTCGAGGTAGTTGTCCGGCTCGTCCAGCAGCAGCACCTGGTCCGGACCGCGCAGCAGCGCCTCCAGGGCCAGCCGCTTCTGCTCGCCACCGGAGAGGGTGGACAGGTCGCGGTACTTGCAGCGCTCGTACGGGACGCCGAGCGCGGCGACGGTCACGGCGTCCCAGGTCACCTCGGCCTCGTAGCCGCCGGCGTCACCCCACTGCCCCAGCGCGTCGGCATAGGCCAGCTGGGCGGCCTCGTCGTCGGTCTCCATGAGGGTCAGCTCGGCGGCCTCGACCGCCTCCCACGCGGCGCGGACGTCGGGCGGCGAGAGGTCGACGAGGAACCGCTGCACGGTCGTGTCGTCCCGGACCGAGCCGATGAACTGGCGCATGACGCCGAGGCCGCCACTGCGCGCCACGGCGCCGGCCTCGGGTACGAGGTCGCCGGCGACGATCCGCAGCAGGGTGGTCTTCCCGGCGCCGTTCTCACCGACGAGCGCGGCGCGGGCGCCGTCACCGACCCGGAAGGAGACGTCGTCGAGCAGCACCCGCCCGTCAGGGAGGGTGTGCCGGATGCCGGTGACGTCGACGAAGCCCACCCGGTCATCGTCCGGGCGGCGGCAAGCGAGTTCCGCGGCGGCCCCCGGGACCGGCGCTCAGCCCACCTGCTCCAGCCGGGCCCGCGCCAGGCGCTCGACCAGCTCGGGCAGCGCGGTGGCCGGCACCCCGCTGAGGTCCCGACGGCAGTTGCGGACCACGGTGCCGATCACCTGCGGCCGCAACCGGGCGCGGAACTCGTCGGCGAGACGGGCCACGGCCTGGTCGACGGCAGAGTCGTCGGTCAGCGTCATGCGGCGGGCCCCTTCGTGCCGGGTGGAGACCGGGGGCGCTGAGCAGTTGCCCCCGGGAGTGGTCTCCACCCAAGCTGCCCCCCGGATCCGACACCAGGGACCTTGGTCACCCCGCCCCCATCGGGGACCAACGTCCCCTGTCGGCGACCGCCCCGGGACGCGCAGCATCGGGGACCGGAGGCCAGGAGGTGCGACGTGCCGTTCCTCGATCGCCGGGACGCCGGACGGCGGCTGGCCGGGCAGCTGGAGCGGCTGCGCGGGCACGACGTCGTGGTGCTGGGCCTGCCGCGCGGCGGGGTGCCGGTGGCCTACGAGGTGGCCCGCGCACTCGGCGCGCCGCTGGACGTCGTCGTGGTGCGCAAGCTGGGGGTGCCCTCCCAGCCCGAGCTGGCGATGGGCGCCGTCGGCGAGGGCGGGGTCACCGTGGTCGACCAGCGGGTCGTGGCGATGGCCGGGGTGGGCCCGGACGTCGTGGCCCGCGCCGAGGAGCGGGAGCGCGCCGAGCTCGTGCAGCGCGCGCGGCGCTTCCGCGGGGACCGCCCGCCGGTGCCGCTCACCGGCCGGACGGCGGTCGTGGTGGACGACGGGATCGCCACCGGCTCCACCGCGCGGGCGGCCGGCGCGGTCGTCCGGGCCCAGGGCGCCGGCCGCGTCGTCCTCGCCGCGCCGGTGTGCGCCCGCGAGAGTGCGCAGGCCCTGACCGACGAGTTCGACGAGGTGGTGTGCCTGGAGGTGCCGCACCGGTTCGCCGCCGTGGGCCGGTTCTACGAGGACTTCCGCCCCACGGCCGACGAGGAGGTCGTGGCACTGCTGGGGACGCCCGCCGGCCCCGCCGCGGAGCCGGCCGGCGGCGAGGTCACGGTGCCCGCCGGCGGGGTGGACCTGGCCGGCACGCTCACGGTGCCGGCGGGCGCGGCCGGCCTGGTCGTCTTCGTCCACGGCAGCGGGAGCGGCCGGCACAGCCCCCGCAACCGGTTCGTGGCCGGCGTCCTCCAGCAGGCGGGCCTGGGCACGCTGCTGTTCGACCTGCTCACCCCTGCCGAGGAGGGGGACCGCGCCGCCGTCTTCGACATCGGGCTGCTGGCCGACCGGCTGGGCGCGGTGACCGCGTGGGTGCGCGCGACGCCCGCCTGCGCGGAGCTGCCGGTGGGGTTCTTCGGTGCGAGCACCGGTGCCGCCGCCGCGCTGGAGGCCGCGGCCCGGGACGGGGAGGTGCGGGCGGTGGTGTCCCGGGGCGGGCGTCCCGACCTGGCCGGGCCGCTGCTGGCCGACGTCCGCGCGCCGACCCTGCTGGTGGTGGGCGGCGAGGACGGGCAGGTGCTGGAGCTCAACCGGCAGGCGCAACAGCAGCTGCGGTGCGTGAACCGCCTCGCCGTCGTCCCGGGCGCGACCCACCTGTTCGAGGAGCCGGGCACGCTGGAGACGGCCGCCGCCCTGGCCCGCGACTGGTTCCTCGACCACCTCCCCCGGCCGGCCGCCGGTCAGCCGGCGGAGTAGCCGTTGCGTCCGGCGGAGGTGCGCCACGGCGACGGAGGCAGATCGGCCGCCCCCGAGCCGCGGGCCGTCCCGTTGATGCGGGATCGGATCGTGGACATCGCGCTCCGACTCGGCGAGCCGCCTCCTCGGCGCCACGGGTGGTCCTCGCCACCGGTCCCCGGAGACGACCACGACCGTCGACCGCTGCAGTGAGGGCTTGACCTCGGAATTCCCGACCCGACACACTCGCGGCCCGTTCGTGACCCACATCACAGACTGTCCGCGCCAACCGACCGGGCCCCATCCGTGCGGACACACCGCCGTCGTGCACCCGAGCACTCCGGCGATGAGGAGGAGCGGTCGGACAGCGTCACCGCACAGCGCTGAGGCACGTCATCGATCCGTCGTCGAGGTGGGCCACCGACCGGGACCGCCAGATGTTCGTCCAGAGAGAGGAATCGAGTCGCCGTGAAAGTGACATCTTTCCACTTCATGCCGCATCGCGACCTGCCTGCGGACTTCGAGAAGCGTTACACCGGCTCCTGGACCGACGCCCCGTGGTGGGAACTGGGCGATGCCGAGAAGGCAGGCCAGTACTACCACTGGTCGCTGGACGAGTTGATGTTCGCCGCACAACTGGGCTTCGACGGTCTCGGGACCAACGAGCACCACCAGGCGGTGTACGGGTTCTGGAACAACCCGAACCTCTTCGGGGCCACGCTGGCGAAGCTGACCCACGACCAGGGTCTGGACGACGTGGCGATCGTCCAACTGGGTGCCACCATCTCCTCGACCTCTCCTCCGATACGCATTGCGGAGGAGTACGCGATGATCGACTGCATCAGTGGCGGCCGACTCGTGGCAGGCCTACCGCACGGCCTGGGCGCGGACGCCAACATCGCCTATGGCGTTCCTCCCATGGAGCAGCGCGAGCGGTGGCGGGAAGGCATTGATCTGATGATCAAGGCCTGGACCGCCGATGAGTTCTTCGTCTGGAACGGCAAGCACTTCCAGCTGCCGAAGGTGAACCTGTGGCCGCGCCCCATCCAGTCTCCTCATCCGCCACTGATCATCCCGGGCGCCGCCAGCTCGTCGACCTGGGACTACTGTCACGAACGGGATCTCCCCTACGCCTACCTCAGCTATTTCGGCGGCGATTCCGCGGTCAAGGTCATGGACCGCTTCTGGGCGAGAGCCGAGGAGAAGGGCAGGGACCGCAACCCTTATCGAGCGGCGTTCCTACAACTGGTGGGCGTCGCCGAGACGGACGCCCAGGCGGAGAAGGAGTTCATCGAGCACGTCGAGTACTTCTACCACAAGATGCTCTACATCCCGCCGCAGTACCTCGCCGTCCCTGGCGCCACGGACTACAAGAGTCTCATCAACCTGTTCGGCTCCGGGATGCTCAAGCACTCCGATTACCGAGAACTGACCCAGGTCAGCGGCAAGCAGATGATCGAAGAGGGATTTGCGGTCGTCGGGAGCCCGGAGACCGTACGGCAGAGATTGGAGGAGATGGCGCGGCGCCTCAACGTCGGCCACCTCATGACGGTGCTCCAGTTCGGCTCCATGGGCCATGAACAGGCGATGAGGAACATCGAACTGTTCGGTCGTGAGGTCCTCCCGCATCTGCAGCGGATGTGGGACGGCGACGGATGGGAACAGCGCTGGTGGCCGAAGCGGCTCGAGAAGACGCCCGTCCGCTGAACGAGGCAGAGAGGAGAAGCGAAGACGATGGCTGCACCGAGAGTCGAAACCGTCCAGCTCAAGCACGCCGACTTCGAAGCCAAGGTGAAGGTGGCAGGAGATGGTCCGCCCCTGGTCTACCTCCACACCGCGGGTGGCCCGAAGTGGGACCTGTTCCTCGACAAGCTCGCCGAGGAGTACACGGTCTACGCACCCGACCATCCCGGACTGGGAGAAACGGACCGGGACGCCATCTACAGAGTGGACACGCTCTGGGATCTCGTCCTCATCTACGACGAACTCCTCGAGGCGCTCGGACTCTCCTCGGTCACCCTCGTCGGTTCTTCGTTCGGCGGGATGATGGCGTGCGAAGTGGCGGCCCACAACCCTGGCCGGGTCAGCCGGCTCGTGCTGATCGACCCGATCGGACTGTGGCGCGACGATGCCCCCGTCACGCAGTACATGCTCCTGGATCCCGAGGAGCTCGTGACGACGCTGTTCAGCAATCTGGAGGCCCCGTCGGTGCAGGACTTCCTCGCGTTGCCCACAGATCCACAGGAGTTGGCGAGAGCGCAGGCCGACTCGGTGTGGGCGCTCGGTACGACAGGGAAGTTCGTCTGGCCGGTGCCTGACAAGGGCCTGAAGAAGCGGCTGCACCGAGTGACCGCACGGACGCTGATCATCTGGGGCGAGCAGGATCGGCTGATCTCGCCGGTCTACGCCCAGGAGTTCGCTGAACGGATCAGCGACTCTCGTGTCGAGATCATCGAAGGTGCCGGCCACGTCCCCCAGTGGGAGCAGGTCGAGAGAGTGGAACGGGTGGTGCGGGACTTCCTGAGCGAGGAGACGGTCGGCGCCTCATAGGGCACCGCCCACAACTCGCCACACCACCTCGGGGTGCGTTCGCGGAGGGCGGACAGCCGTGCCCCCTCCAGACACCTGGAACCGGACCAGGAGCCTGGAGCGGGGTACGGCTAGCCAGCGTCCGAGCGGCCGGGCAGCGCTCACCGTTCCCCTGCAACGGCTCCTCATCGCGCCGGGTGGCCGCGGCGGACCACGCCTCGATCCCCTTGCCCGGGCTCCTCAGCCCAGGGCGATCGACAGCACGGTCGCACCGGCCACCACGAGCATCGCGACCACGATCACCGCGGCGACCATCCGCCGCCGTCGCTCCGCCCGGCGCCCGCCGGCGCCCCCCATCCCCATCACGGTCGGCACGCTACCGCTGGGGACCGGCGGTCGGGTCCGGTCGACGGCCCCACAGGAGGGTGTCCAGCGCGGTCCCCGCCGGCGTCGACCGGGGCACCTGCGCACACCGGTCGACGTCGAGCAGCCCGGCCACCGGGGCCAGCCGCGCCACGCTGTGCAGGATCGCCGGGTCCTCCGGGCCGCCGACGCCGGCGGTCACGTTGTCGACGTCGTGCCCCAGCACCAGCAGCCGGCCGCCCGGGCGCAGCCAGCCGACGGCCCGGCGCAGCAGCGCGACGGTGTCGGCCTCGGGCAGGTGCAGGTAGGCGACGAGCACCAGGTCGAGGGAGTCCGGCGGCGCGTCCCACCCGAGGACGTCGGCGGCCACCCACGTCACCCGCTCGGCACCGGGCTGCCGGCGGCCGCGGTCCAGCCCGGCCGTGGAGAAGTCGACGGCGGTCACCAGCCAGCCACGGTCGGCCAGCCACAGCGCGTGCCGGCCCTCCCCCGCCGCCAGGTCGACGGCCGTCCCCGGCGGCAGGCCGCTGAGCAGCTCGGCCACCAGCGCGTTGGGCTCGGCCGACCACTGCCGCTGCTCCGCGTAGCGCTGGTCCCACTCCTGTGCGCGCACGCGGGCAGTCTGTCAGTGGAGCGGCACGCCCCCGCCGACGTTGAGCGCGTCCCCGGTCAGGTAGTCCGAGTCGCTGGAGGCGAGGAACACCGCGGCGCGGGCGACGTCCCGCGGCTCCCCCAGCCGCCCGAGCGGGGACAGCGCCGACCAGGCGGCCACCTCGGCGCGGTGGCGTGCGGCGGCCTCCGCGGGCGGGAGCACGTAGCCGGGGCACAGGCAGTTGACCGTGATGCCGTGCGGGCCGAGCTCCTGGGCCGCAGCGCGGGTCAGGGCGACGACCGACGCCCTCGCCGCGGCGTGGTGCGCCGGTCCGCCGGAACCGGGCGCGCCGGCGCCGGCGACCGTGACGATCTTGCCGACGCAGTCGTCCTCGGGCGTCCGGAACCCGACCATCGCGCAGGCCGCGGCCTGGATCGCGGCGAGCATCGACTGGACGGGCAGGGGGAAGGCGCCGTCCGGGTCCAGCGGGTCCATCTCCAGCAGCGGGGCGTAGCGCTGCTCGCCGGCGCAGGCGACGAGGACGTCGAGCCCGCCGAGCCCGGCGACCGCCTTCTCCATCGCCTCCCGCGTGTCCACGGGGTCGGCCAGGTCGACGGGGTACGCCCGGCCGCCGACCTCCGCGGCCAGCCGGAGGGCGGCCTCCGCACGGGGGTCGAGCACCGCCACCGTCGCCGCCTCGTCGGCGAAGGCACGCACGATCGCCGCGCCGAGGCCGTCGGCGCCGTCGGTCACGACCACGCGCCGTCCGGACAGCCGTCGTCCGCGGGGACGCAGCGGGATGGGCTCGGCCGCGGGAGCGGCCAGGGCTGGGTGCAGCGGGGGCATGGGGAGTCTCTCGTCGGGTGCGGTCCGAGGGCGGGCGTACCCACGCTGCCGACGTCCAGACGTGGTGCGGGTTCCGGACCCCGGCGTGCCGCAACCGGACGCCGGACGCGGGACCGGTGACCTCCTGTGACGACGACGAGCGTTGTCCACCCGGTCGGGCGACCCGTCTCGGCGCGCGGGAGGCGATGACCCCTGCCTAGCCTCGGTGTGACCGGCTCAACACGCGGAGTGAGGGAGGACGTCGTGCCCGACGACACCGCTCCCCTCCTCCGCGCCCGTCCCCGGCGCCGCCGGCTGCTGTACCGCGCGGTCCTGCTCGGCGGCTTCGGTGTCGGCCTCTGGCTGACCGGGACGTCGGGCGCCTCTGCTGACGAGGGCCTCGTCGCGCCGCTGACCGGCGTGCTCCCCGGGATCGTGCACGGCTCGCCGGCCGACTCCCTCGCGGTTCCGCAGCAGGTCATCGCCGAGGTCGCACGGACGACCACCGCGGTTCCCGCGCCGGTCGTCGAGGTCGTTCCACCGGTGGCCGAGGCCCTGTCCCCCGTGACCGAGGCCCTGTCCCCCGTGACCGGGGTCGTGTCCCCCGTGACCGGGGTCGTGTCCCCGGTGGCCGAGGTCGTGTCCCCGGTGGCCGAGGTCGTGTCGCCCGTGGTCGATCGCCCGGTGCCCGCCGCCCCGGCGCCCGCACCGCACGTCGCCGCACCGGTCGCGCCCGACCTCCTGCCCCCGGCTCCGGAGACGGTCCAGCCCCCCGCCGCCGTCGCCGCCGAGCCACCGGCTTCCGCCGCGCCGCTCGCCCCGGTGGCGCGCCCGGTCGCGCCGACGTCCGACCTCCGCCTCCTCCAGGAGACGCCGCCCTCGGTCGCACCGTCGCCGCTCCCCGTCCCGGTGCCGGCCGGCCCCGGTCCCCTGTCCGGCGCCGTGCCGGCCGTCCCGGCTCCTGCCGCGGGTGCCGGCGGCGCCGCACCGGGCCCGGACGCCGGCACCGCCACGCTGCCCACCGACCCCCGCACCGCCGCCCTCACCGCCACGGGGATGCGTTCCGACGCGGCCCGCGACGCGGTCGGCGACCTCGCCGACGACCCCTCCACCTCGCCCGACTGAGTGCGGCCGGCCGGCCCCGAGCCGGCACGGCACGACTCCCGGTCCCGTCCGGGGCCGGTCCACTCAGCACGGAGGAGGAACCAGCCATGAACAGATGGGTGCAGCGCGGCCTGCGCACCGCCCTGCTGACCGGGGGCCTGCTGGCCGCCGGAGCGGGCGTCGCCGCGGCCGACGAGAACGACCTCACCGCCGACCTGCTCGGCGCCACCGTGACCGTCCCGGTCCAGGACGGGGCCGTCCTCGGCACACCGGTCGTCACCGGCACCGGCGAGGACCTCGCCGTCGGCACGGGAACCGGGGACGACCTCAGGCTCCCGGTCGACACGAACACCGCGCCCGGCACGACCGTCCTCGGCGACGGGGGCGTCAGCGTCCCGGTGCGGGTCACCGAGGCCGAGGACCGCCTCCCGGACCCGGCGGACGGCCTCACCGTCACCGTCCCGGTCAACACCTCCGGCGGCGGGACGGCGGGGACGACGATCACCGTCCCGATCGTCACCGGGGATCTCGGCGACGCCCTGGACGGCGACCCGCTCACCGGCGCCGACGTCGACGTGGACCTGACCGACCCGGTGACGGCCGGGCCCGGTGGGGACGGCCTGCTGCTCGACCTCCGGGACACGGTGACGATCGGCGACACCGACGGCGCGACGACGCCGGACACCGTCCTGGAGCTCCCGGCCGGCCTCGACGGCGACCGGCCGAGCACGGTGACCCTGCCGCTGCCCTCCGCCACCGGCGACCTCCTGCCGGGCCTGCTCGGCGGGGACGGCGAGGGGCACCAGCACGGCGACGGCAGCGAGCAGCCCGGCGACGGCAGCGAGCAGTCCGGCGACGGCGCGGGCCGGCCCGGAGGCGGTTCCGGCGACGGCGGGACGGCGGCCGGCACGGCGGCCGGCACGGCGGCCGGCAGCACCGCCGCTCCCTCCCTCGACGGCTCCACCGCGGCTGACGCGGACGGCGACTGCACCGGCGCCGCCGGCCGGACGGTCCCGGCCGCCGGCTCGTCCGGCACCGGCAGCACGACCGGCACCGGAAGCGCCACCGGCTCCCCCACGGGTCCGGGCACCGGCGGGCCGACCGGCTCAGCGGACACCGGCGACCCGGACGCCGAGGGCCCCAGCACCGGCGGCACGGACGCCGACGGGACGGGGACCGGCGACGCGTGCGGCACCGGCACCCCGCAGGCCGTCGCGACGCGGTCGGCGACCTCTCCGGCGGCGGCCGCCGGGCCGGCAACGGTCACGGCCGGCGTCCTGACGCTGCTCGCGGGGCTCCTGCTGACCGTTCCCCGCGGCCGGCGCGCGCGGCACCGGGCGTAGCCCCACCCCCGGTGACCCGGACGTCGGCACGGCCGGCGTCCGGGCCGCCGGCGTGCGGAGACGCGCGGGCGACGGCAGGGTGACGCCGTGAGCGAGCACCCACCCGTCCGGCTCGTCCCCTTCCAGCCGGAGCACCTGCTCGCCGTCCTCCCCTGGTTCGACGACCCGGAGGTGCAGCGCCGGCTCGGCGGCCGCGAGTGGCCCGAGCGGGAGCTGGCGCTGCGGACGGCGGCGTGGACCGACGAGTTCCGCGGCCGCCGGGTGCTCCGCGCGCACACCTTCGTCGTCCTCGGTCCCGACGACCGTCCCGTCGCGCAGATCGGCGGGGACGTCTACGACCGCTGGACGGCGTGGGACCCCGAGCGGGAGCAGGTGCTGGCCGAGGACCCCCGCCGCACGATGGGCGCGGCCTACGTCGTCGACCCGGAGCGGACCGGCGAGGGGTACGGGCGGGCAGCCCTGGCCGCGCTGGTGGCGGCGCCGGAGACCACCGACGTCGAGCAGTTCGTCCTGGGCATCGAGCCGGACAACGGCGCCAGCCTGCGCGCCGCGGCCGCGGCCGGGTTCCGCCCCCTGACCACCGAGCCCGACGCCGAGGACATGGTCTACCTCCACCGGCTGCGCTGACCGCCGCTGTCGGCCCCTCCTGCCAGGCTGCCGCCGTGGAGCCGGACCTCGCACTGCTCCGGCTGGTCGCCCAGCGGCTGGCCGGCCCGCCGCTGCCCACACCGGGGGCGGCGGTCCGCCGGCTGACCTGCGTCCAGGCCCAGGACCACCCGGGCGCGCTCACCTCGGTGGCCCTGCGGACGGCGGGCCGCTCACGCGCCGCGGTGGAGGCGGCCCTCGACGCGGGCGAGGTCGTCCGCTCCTGGCCGATGCGCGGCACCCTGCACCTGGTCGCCGCCGAGGACCTGCACTGGCTGCTGGAGCTGCTCGGCCCCCGCGTGCTGGCCGGCGCCACGCACCGGCGGGCCGCCCTCGACCTGACCGTCGACGAGATCGAGCGGGCCCGCGGGGTCGTCACCGCCACCCTGGCCGGGGGCCGGCGGTGCGGCCGCCGGGAGCTGCTGGCCGCGGTCGCCGACGGCGGGGTCGCGACCGGCGGGCAGCGCGGCTACCACCTGCTCTGGTACCTGGCCCAGACCGGCACGCTCTGCCTCGGGCCGACCCGCGACGGCGAGCAGCTGTTCGTGCTCCTCGACGAGTGGGTGCCCAGCCCCCGGCGCCTGGGCCGCGAGGAGGCGCTGGCCGAGCTGGCCCTGCGGTTCTTCACCGGTCACGGCCCCGCGACCGTCGCCGACCTCGCGCGCTGGGCCGGGCTGCCGCTGCGCGACGTCCGCGCCGGGCTGGCCGCGGTCCGGGAGCAGCTGGCCGCCGTGGAGGTCGACGGCCGGGAACACCTGATGGCACCGGAGACCCCGGACCTGCTGGCCGCGCACCGCGCCGACGCGCAGCGGCTGCTGCTCCTGCCTGGCTTCGACGAGTTCGTGCTCGGCTACGCCGACCGCAGCTGCGCGGTGCCGCCGGAGTTCGCCGAGCGGATCGTCCCCGGGGGCAACGGCGTCTTCCGGCCGACCGTCGTCGCCGGCGGCCGGGTGGTCGGCACCTGGCGCTGGACCGGGACCGGCCCGCGGCGGCGGCTGGTCGCCGAGCCGTTCACCACGTTCCCCGCCGACGTGGCCAGGGCCCTCCCGGAGGTGGCCGCCGCCCTGCCGTGAGGCGGGAGCCGGGTGGCCGCGGCCGGGCGACCGCGGAAGGCTCCGAGGTCATGGAGTACACGCGTCTGGGCAGCACCGGCCTGCAGGTCTCGCGGATCTGCCTCGGGATGATGAGCTTCGGCGACCCGGCCCGCGGCAACCACCCGTGGAGCCTGCCGGAGGAGGACAGCCGCCGGCTGATCGAGAAGGCGATCGCGGCGGGCGTCACCTTCTTCGACACCGCCAACGTCTACTCGGACGGGTCCAGCGAGGAGATCACCGGCCGGGCCATCCGCGACTTCGCCGACCGCGACGACGTCGTCCTCGCCACCAAGGTGCACGGCCGGATGCGGCCGGGACCCAACGGTGCCGGGCTGTCGCGCAAGGCGATCCTGCGCGAGCTCGAGGACAGCCTGCGGCGGCTGGGCACGGAGTACGTCGACCTCTACCAGATCCACCGCTGGGACCCCCACACGCCGGTCGAGGAGACGCTCGAGGCGCTGGACTCCGCGGTGCGGAGGGGCTTGGTGCGCTACCTCGGCGCGTCGTCCATGTGGGCCTGGCAGTTCAGCAAGGCGCTGCACCTCGCCGGGGAGCACGGCTGGCACCGCTTCGTGTCGATGCAGGACCACTACAACCTGCTCAACCGGGAGGAGGAGCGGGAGATGCACCCGCTCTGCGCCGACCAGGGCATCGGCGTGATCCCGTGGAGCCCGCTGGCCCGCGGCAAGCTGACCCGGGACTGGGACGAGTCGACCGACCGGTCGGGCACCGACGAGTTCGGCAAGCGGCTCTACGACGAGGCCAGCGACCGGGCCATCGTCGAGCGCGTGGCGGAGGTGGCCGCGGAGCGCGGCGTCCCGCGGGCGCAGGTCGCGCTGGCCTGGGTGCTGTCCAAGCCGGTGGTGACCGCGCCGATCGTCGGGGTCACCAAGGACGCCCACCTCGACGACGCCGTCGCCGCGGTGGACCTGCAGCTGACCGCGGAGGAGGTCGCACGGCTGGAGGAGCCCTACACCCCGCACGCCGTCGCCGGCTTCTGAGGGGATGAGGATCACCGGTCCGCCGGCGGGTGGGGAATCGGCCGGCCGGTGAGGATGAGGGGCGTGTCCGCTGCCCCCTCCCGCGTGCGGCGGGTACGCCCCCACCTCGTCGGCCCGCCGCTCCCGGCGCTGTCCGCCCTGTGGCAGGCCGGCGGCCGCCGGGGGGTCACCGCCGCGGTCTGCATGACCGTGCCCCTCGCCCTCGGCGTGGCCGCGGGCCGGGCCGACCTCGGGTCGGCGGCCGCCCTCGCCGCCCTGACCGCCGTCTACGGGCACGCGCTGCCCTACCGGCGCCGGGCCGTCGTCGTGGCCGCCGTCGGGGTCACCCTCACCGTGGCCGGCACCCTCGGCGCCCTGGCCGGTGGCCACCCCGTGGCGCTGTCCCTGCTGCTGGGGGCGATGGCCGCCGCGGCGGCTGCGATCACGGTGCTCTGGCGGGTCGGCCCGCCCGGCCCGCTGGGCATCGTGCTGGTGGCCGGCGGGTCCAGCGCCCTCGGCACCGGCCCCGGCGACCTCGGCCTGCACGCCCTGGCCGCGGCCGGCGGCGCGGCCCTGGCCTGGGCCGGCTGCATGCTGCCGTGGCTGTGGGACCCGACCGGACCGGAGCGGCGGGCCCTGGCCGCGGCCGACGCGGCGGTCGACGTCGTCGAGCGGGGTGGGCCGGGCACCCAGCGGCCCGGCACCGTCGCCCGCGCCATCCGCGTGGCCGAGGCCGCCGTCGGCAGCAGCAGCCGGCGGGGCGACGGCACGCTGCGCCGGCGCCTGGACGAGGTCGAGCAGCGGTTCATGCGGGCGCTGCCGGCGACACCGCGGAGCACCGCCCCGCTGCCGGAGGCCGAGCTGCCCGACCACCGCTGGTGGCACTCGCCGTGGGCGGCGACGGCGCTGCGCATCGGCGGAGGCGCCGCCGCGGCCGGGCTGGTCGCGACGGCGCTGGGCCTGCACAGCCCGTACTGGGCGGTGGCCACCGCGGTCGGCGTCCAGCTCGGCACCGACGCGCGGGCCACCCGGGCCCGCGCGCTGCACCGGGCGACCGGCACGGTGCTCGGCGTCCTGGTCGCCGGCCTGCTGATCTGGCTGGACCTGCCGATCGGCGTGGAGATCGCGCTGGTCGGGGTGCTGCAGCTCGGCGTCGAGCTGCTCATCGCCCACCAGTACGTGCTCGCGGTCTCCTCGATCACCCCGCTGGTGCTGATGCTG
Source organism: Geodermatophilus sp. SYSU D01186 (assembly GCF_054050215.1). Classification (NCBI taxonomy): domain Bacteria; kingdom Bacillati; phylum Actinomycetota; class Actinomycetes; order Geodermatophilales; family Geodermatophilaceae; genus Geodermatophilus; species Geodermatophilus sp. SYSU D01186. The sequence goes on from NZ_JBJGYW010000008.1 coordinate 151,867, forward strand.
GTGCACATCGGCCGGCCCGGGCTGTCCGGCACGGACCTGATCGGGGAACGGCTGGCCGAGACCGCGGTCGGCATCGTGCTCGCCCTCGTCGTCGGGCTCGCGCTGCTGCCCCGGGCGGCCAGCCGGCGGCTGCCCGGGGCGGTGCGCGCCACGGCCGACGCCGCCGTGGCCGCGGCCGCCGCGGCCCCCGGCTCCCCGGCCGACGCCCGGCTGCACGACACCCTCGTCCAGCTCAACGAGGTGGCCACCGCGGCCCGGGCGGAGCTGCTGCCCACCCCGTCGGTGACCGCCTGGACGCAGCGCTCGCGCTGGGTCGCCGACCTGGGGTGGGGACTGCTGGGTGCCCGGGCGCGCGGCGACGAGGCGCTCGGCGACTCCCTGGCCCGCCGGATCGGCGAGGACCTGACGGGCTGACCCGTCGCTCAGCCCACCGAGCGGCCGGCGATCTCCTCCAGGTCGTCGAGCACCAGGGAGGCCCCCAGCGGGCCGATGGCGAGGAACCACCGGTCGTCGTCCACCTCGAACGCGCGGCCGTTCTGCACCGCCGACAGGCCGGCCCACAGGCCCCCACCGGTGATCTGCCCGGCCGCGGTCTGCCCGTCCTCGCCGTAGGAGGCGTGGAAGAGCAGGTCGCCGTCGGCCTGGCTGATGGCCTCCGGGGCGACCTCGACGAAGGTCTCGCCGGTGCGCTGGACCTCCGGCCGGGCGAACCCGACGTCGGCCAGCACCGCGCCGATGAAGGAGCCCTCGCCGTAGAGCCGGACGGCGGTGCCGTCGAGGAAGCGCACCATGCTCACCTCGGTCGCCGCCGGGTCGCCGAACAGCGCGCCGACCTCCGCGGCCCGCTCCTCGTGGGTGGCGAGGAGCTCCTCGGCCTCCTCCGACCGGCCCAGCGCCTCGCCGGCCAGCCGCAGGTTGTCCTTCCACGTCTCGCCGATCGCCTCGGCGAACACCGTCGGGGCGATCGCCGACAGCTGGTCGTAGATCTCGGTGTGCCGGACGGCGTTGGACAGGATGAGGTCCGGGGTCAGGGCGGCGATCGCCTCGAGGTCGGGCTCGGCGATGGTGCCGACGTTCGCGATCTCGGCGGGGTCGGCCCCGGCGTCCTCGATGTAGGCGGGCAGCTCGTCGCTGACCGACGTCCGCACCGCGCCCACGGGCGCGAGGCCGAGCGCGAGGACGGCGTCGAGCTCCCCGGTGTCGAGGACGACGACCCGCTCCGGGGTGCCCTCGATCTCCGTCGTCCCCGCCGCGTGCTCCACGGTGCGGGTCTGCGCGGTCGCGGTCGCGGTCGCCGCTGCCTCGTCCGTCGTCCCGCCGCCGCAGCCGGTGAGCGCGAGCCCCACCGCCACCGCGAGCACTCCGCCGCGGTATCGCCCGATCTCGTGCACAGCCGTCCTCCCTGGCCGCCGGACCGTCCGGCGCCCGGGAAGAACTTAGGGCAGCCTCACCTCATCCTCGTGGCGGGGGTCACCGCCGCTCGACGACGAACACCGGGATCTCCCGGTCGGTCCGTTGCTGGTAGACGGCGTACTCGGGATAGGCGGCGACCGCGCGCTCCCACCACTGCGCCTTCTCCTCGCCGACCACCTCGCGGGCGACGCCGTCCCACGGCTCCGGGCCGTCCTGCACGGTGACCTCGTCCGGGTGGGCCCGCACGTTGGCCACCCACGCCGGGTCCTTCGGGGCGCCACCGACCGAGCCGACCATCGCGTAGGCACCGTCGTGCTCGACCCGCATGAGCGGCTGCTTGCGGACCTTCCCGCTCTTCGCGCCCCGGGTGCTGAAGACGACGACGGGCAGGCCGGTGTCGCGGAGGGTGTTGGCCGCGCGCCCCCCGGTGGCCTCGTACCGCTCGACCTGGTCGCGGACCCACTGCTGCGTGCTGGGCTCGTACTCGCCGGAGAGAGGCATGGCCGGACCCTAGACGGGCCGCTGCCCCTCGGCCTGTGGAGCCCGGTGGTCGATGGTGTGGGGCACGAACCAGCTCAGGTTGTCGGTGATCAGCCCGTCGCTCTCGCGGATGCCCAGGCCGGCCGGCTCCCCGTCGACCACCCACGCGCCGAGCACCGGGTGGTGCGGACCGTCGACGCCCGGGAAGTCGGGCAGCGGCGCGAGCTCCTGGACCACCCAGCCCTCGGTGCCGTAGCGGCCGGGCTGGCTCAGCTGCACCTGCCCGCCGCGGACGATCGAGACGTTGGCCCCCTCGCGCCCCCACAGCGGCTTGCGGACGTAGTCCCGCCACGACGACGGCATCTCGTCGGCGAAGTAGGCCGGCAGCAGCAGCTGCGACAGCTCGGCGTCGCCCCCGAACAGCTGCCACAGCACGGGCAGCAGCGCCTTGGTGCTCCACAGCATCTTGTAGGCCGGCTCCACCCACGTGGTCCCGCCGGGCCGGGCGGCGTCGGCGAGGACGGCGGCGCCGAACTCGTCCTCGACCAGCCACTCCCAGGGGTAGAGCTTGAAGACGACGTCGAGGTGGCGGCCCTGCGGGTCGTAGAAGCGCCCGTCGCCGTCGTCCAGCGCGATGTCCTCGACGACCAGCTCGATCGCCTCGTACCCGGCCTGGACGACGGTGTCCATCAGGTACGCGACGGTCATCCGGTCCTCGCCGGAGCGCTCCTCCGACGTCCACGCCAGGTGCACGCGGGGCCGGACGCCGGTCCGCCGCTCCCACCGCAGCAGGTTCCGCTGCCAGGCGGCGACGAGCTTCTCGTGGAGCGCGTTCCACTGGTCGGCGCCCTGGCCGGTGAACAGGTGCCAGTTCCACTGGGTGACGGCCGACTCGACCAGCCCGGTGGGGGTGTCGGCGTTGAACTCCAGCAACCTGGGCGGGCCCAGCCCGTCGTAGCGCAGGTCGAACCGGCCGTACACGCTGGGCGGCTCCGCCTCCCAGGTGCGCCGGATCTCCGGGCGGGCGATCGGCGGGATCCGCATGCGGTCGAACAGGTCGTGCTCGACGACGTGGTCCCCCGCGGCCACGCACATCTCGAACAGCTGGGCGACCCAGCCCTCCAGTCGTTGCACCTCCGCCATCGTGAAGTCGTAGAAGGGGCCCTCCCGCCAGTAGCTGCGCTCCTCGCCGCCGGGCGTGGTGGTGCGGTTGTAGACCAGCCCCTGGGCCTCGATCTCGGCCTCCCACCCGGGCCGGACGACGCCGGTCGCCATCCGCCTCACCGGACACCTCCCCTTCCCCGCGAGATCTGCACACTCGCGGTCGTTCCCCGGCCGATGGCCGCCACTGCGCTGATCTCGCTGCCGGAGGAGGTCAGCCGCCGGCGGTGCCGACCCGGCCGCCGGTGCCGGACCCGAGGCCGCCGGTCACGCGGGTGCCGCCGGTCACCTTGCCGCTGGCGGGCAGGCCGGCCCGCTGCCGGGCCGCGCTGTCGGCGGGGTGGATGCGGGTGCCCCCGGCGGGCAGCACGGTGCCGACCGGGAGGCCGGGGCGGAACCCGCCCAGGTAGAGGAAGAACAGGCCGGCGCCCGGACCGCGGTAGCCGTCGTCGCAGTAGTCGTCGTCGACGATCTCGCCGTCCTCGTTCGTGCAGTAGGCGACCTGCTCCTGCTCGTCCTCGTCCGTCCCGCACCCGGCGAGGAACCCGGTGGCCGCGGTCGCGAGCACCGTCGTGGTGAGGGCGCTGCGGACGCGGTTGGAGACGGCCATGTGCTCTCCCAGGGGACGTCGGGGTGTCGGCCGACCATAGATCGGCCCGCGGGCCAGGCCACGCTCTCGCGTCGCCGACGAGCCGGGACGGCTCCCGAGCACTAGCGTCCGAAGGGCCAGGTCCGCTGCCACGTGGAGGCGCGATGTCCGACCGTCAGCCGCCCGAGATGGCCCAGGTGGCCAGCGAGACCGGCGCCAAGAAGGTGCACCGCACGTGGGACCGGGTGCTGGTCAGCGCCTTCCTCGGCGGCGCCTACATCGCCTTCGGGGCGCTGGTGGCGATCACCGTCTCCTCCGGCCTGGACCCCGACACCTGGGGCACGCTGCCCACCCTCTTCATGGGCGCGGCCTTCACCCTCGGGCTCATCCTGGTCATCGTCGCCGGCTCCGACCTCGCGACCGGCAACATGATGCTGGTCCCGCTGGGCGCGATGCACGGCCGGCTCAGCGGCAGCGACGTCGTCAAGAACCTCACGCTCGTGCTGCTCGGGAACCTGCTCGGCGCCCTGGTGGTCGCCTACTTCCTCGCCGTGCAGACGGGAGTCATCGGCCCGCCCGGCGCCACGGGCAACGCCGCGCTGACCCACGACCGGCTGGCCGCGATCGCCGAGGCCAAGGCCCTGCACGAGTCCCCGTGGCAGGTCTTCCTGCGCGGCGTGGGCTGCAACTGGCTGGTGTGCCTGGCGGTCTGGATGTCGCTGGCCGCGCAGTCGGTGTCGGGCAAGGTGCTGGCGGTCTTCCTCCCGGTCATGGCGTTCGTCGCCATGGGTTTCGACCACGTCGTGGCCAACATGTTCTTCCTGCCGGCGGCGATGTGGGCCGGCGTCCCGGACATCGGCTGGGGCGACGTGCTGCTCAACTGGGTGCTGGCCGGCGTGGGGAACCTGGTCGGCGCGGTGGTCTTCGTCGCGACGTCCTACTGGTACCTGTTCCTGCGCGACGAGCCGCGCGAGCAGCCCACCCGGACGCCGACCGGCGGGGAGGCCGCCGAGCGCGCATGACCGGGGGCTCGGCGGGGCACCGCGCGGACCGACGGCACCGACCGAGCGTGCCGGGGACCAGGAGAGCTCCCAGCCCATGAGGTACAGCGAAGGTGCCGATCTCGACACGTCCGGCGTCCAGGACCGGCGCGGCGGTGGTGGGCTCGGCGGGGGCCGCGGGCTGGCGGTCGGCGGCGGCGGGCTCGGCCTGGTCGGCGTCGTCGTCCTGGTGCTGTTCCAACTGCTCGGCGGCGGGGACGGCGGCACCGGTGCGGCCCTCGGCCAGCTGGGCAGCCTCGGCCAGGGGCAGACGGCCGACAACGGCCAGCTCGCCGCACAGTGCCGGACCGGTGCGGACGCCAACGAGTCGGTGGACTGCGCCGTGGTCGCCGACATCGAGTCGATCCAGGACTACTGGTCCGGCGTGCTCGGGGCCGACTACCAGCCGACCCAGACCGTCTTCTTCAACGGCTCGGTGCAGACCAGCTGCGGCGGCGCGACCAGCGGCTCGGGGCCCTTCTACTGCCCGGGCGACCGGCTCGTCTACATCGACCTGTCGTTCTTCGACCAGCTCCGGTCGCAGTTCGGCGCCGAGGGCGGGCTGTTCGTCAACGCGTACGTGATCGCCCACGAGTACGGCCACCACGTGCAGAACCTGCTCGGCACCAACCAGCAGGTCACCCCCGGCCTGACCGGCCCGGAGAGCGGGACGGTGCGGCTGGAGCTGCAGGCCGACTGCTACGCCGGCGCCTGGGCCAACCACGCCGAGACGGTGCCCGACGAGTCCGGCGAGCCGCTGATCGCCGAGATCACGCAGGACGACATCGACCGGGCGCTGGACGCCGCCGGACGCATCGGCGACGACTTCATCCAGCGCGAGCTCGGTGGCGGCACCGTCGACCAGGACGCCTTCACCCACGGCTCGTCCGAGCAGCGGCAGCGCTGGTTCAGCACCGGCTACGAGACCGGCGACCCGGGCCAGTGCGACACCTTCACCACCGACGACCTCGGCTGAGGCGCTACGCCACGGGCAGGCGCTGCTCGTCGGCCTCGACGGCGGCGTTCCACTCCGCCTTCTCCGCCCGCCAGCCCTCGTCGGTGCGGCCCAGCCGCCAGTAGCCCGAGGCCGACAGCCGCTCGCGCGGCACCAGCCGCTCCACCCGCAGGAACCGGCGCAGGTCGCGGACGAAGCCGGCCTCCCCGTGCACGAAGGCGTGCACGGTGCCGGCCGGGAGCTCGGCGGACAGGACGGCGGCCACGAGGGCGGCCCCGGGCGGACCGGCACGGTGCACCCACTCGAGCTCCACGCCGGCCGGCGCACCGAGGTCCTGCTGCTCGGCGGCGTCGGCCACCTCGACGAACACCCGGGCCGGGACGCCGGCCGGCAGGCGCTCGAGGGAGGCGGCGATCGCCGGCAGCGCGGTCTCGTCGCCCACGAGCAGGTGCCAGTCGACGTCGTCGGCCGGGGAGTAGGCGCCGCCGGGGCCCAGCAGCTGGACCGGGTCGCCGGGGGCGGCGGCGACCGCCCAGGGTCCGGCGACCCCCTCGTCGCCGTGGACGACGACGTCGAGGGTCAGCTCCCCCGCCGCGGCGTCCCACGCCCGGACGGTGTACGTGCGCAGGCAGGGCCACAGCTCGGCCGGCTGCTCGCTGCGCACCCGCTCCACGTCGAACGGCGCGGCGTAGGGGGCGCCGGCCGGCGGCAGGACCAGCTTGACGTAGGAGTCGGTGTGCTCGGGCGCGAAGCCGGCGAGCCCCTCCCCGCCCAGGACGAGGCGCACGAGGTGCGGCGTGGGGCGGGACGTCCGGAGCACCGTGGCCAGCCGGGGGGAGCGCGGACGGCGCGGGGCCTGCTCGGCCATGGTCGAAGCTCCTCGGGGAGGGAGATAGGTGTGCCTCACCTTAGTCCGCGATCCGACGGTGACGGCGGGCGTCGACCGACCGGTCTCGTTTCGGCTCCTCCGCGCCGGGTACCAGCGGTTCCGCGACAGGGCGCCACCAAGACGCGGTGGGTCGACCGGCCCGGCCGTCCGTCCCCGGCCACCCGCTCCACCCTCCGCCGAGCACGCGACGACGCGTCCGGCGGGCGACACCGCTCGACCCGGCCCGCTCATGCGGCTCGGGCCAGACCCATATCCGCACGTCAACGCCGAACGGCCGTCGTTCGGCGATGTGTGGGTGATCGCGATCTGGGTAGCGCCTGCTCTGACCACGACGCATGCCGAGGAGGAACGATGACGCACTCCATCGACACCCCGTTCCCGCCGCCGCCGGCCACCCACGGCAGCGGCGCCACCGCGGGTACGAGCACCACGAGCACCGGCACCACGGGCTCCCCGTCCACCACCGACGTCGCCAAGGACGAGGCCCGCAACGTCGGCCAGACCGCGGCCCAGGCCGGCAGCCAGGTCGCCTCGACCGCCGCCGACCAGGCCAAGGGGGTCGCCTACGAGACCAAGGCGCAGGCCCAGGACCTCGTCCAGCAGGGCCGCACCCAGCTCCGCCAGCAGGCCGTCGCCTCCCAGCAGCGGGCCGCCACGGGCCTGCAGGGCATCGCCTCGCAGCTGCGCGGGATGGTCGAGGGCAACGGCGCGCAGGCCGGCCCGGCCCGCGACATCGTCGAGCAGGCCACCAGCAAGGTCGAGGAGTTCGCCGGCTGGCTGCAGAACCGCGAGCCGGCCGACCTGCTCGAGGAGGTCCGCTCCTTCGCCCGCCGCAAGCCGGGCACGTTCCTGTTCGGTGCCGCCCTCGCCGGGATCGTCGCCGGCCGGCTCACCAGCGGGGTCAAGGCCGCGCACAGCGACTCCGGTCCCAGCGGCCAGCACCGCGCCACGCCGGTGGGCTACACGCAGACCGACTACGTCGCCCCGACGCCGGCCTACTCCGGCTACACCGAGACGACGACGACCGGCTACACCGGGACCACCGGGACCACCCCGGGCTACGGCGAGACGGCCGGCTACGGCACCAGCAGCACCGCCCCCGTGCCGCCGCCCCCGTACGGCACCGTGCCGCCGGACGCGCCCGTCCCGCCGACCACCTCGGCCGGCTGGGACGACCCCGCGCGCACCACGGATCGGGGGGTCTGACCGATGACGTCTCCCTACTCCGGCGCCACGCCGGTGGGGACGCCGCAGGGCTACCAGGACCCGACCGGCGCCACCGCCGCCGGGCAGGCCAACTACGCGGTCTCCCCCGACGAGGCCTACGGCGCGCACAGCGGCGCCATGGGCACCCCCACGACCGAGCAGGGCCGCCCCGACGTGGAGGGCACCTCGGTCGGCCAGCTGATGGGTGAGGTCGCCAAGGACCTCTCCACCCTCATGCGCCAGGAGCTCGAGCTGGCCAAGGCCGAGGTCAAGGCCGAGGCGAGCAAGGCAGGCAAGGGCGCGGGGCTCATGGGCGCGGCGGGCTTCGCCGGCTACATGGTCCTGCTGTTCCTCTCCATCGCCCTGTGGTGGGCGCTGGAGAACGTGATGGACGCCGGCCTGGCCGCGCTCATCGTCGCCGTGATCTGGGGGATCGTCGCCGCGATCACGTTCGTCATGGGCCGCAAGCAGCTCAAGACCGTGAACCCGAAGCCCGAGCGGACCGTCGACACCCTGCAGCAGGTGCCCGACGCCCTCAAGCCCCACTGACCGCGGCCTCAGCCCTTCCGAGACTTGGAGTTGCAGACATGACCAGCAGCAGCGATCCCGACGTCATCCGGGCACAGATCGAGGCCACCCAGCGCGAGCTGAGCTACGACGTCGACGCCCTCAACGAGAAGGTCAACCCCGCCCGGGTGGTGGACCGGCGGGTCACCGCGGCCAAGGGCCGCATCACCAGCGTGAAGGAGAAGGTGATGGGAAGCGCGCAGAACGCCCGGTCGTCGGTGATGGGCTCTGCCCACGACACCCGGTCGACGGCCCAGTACCACGCCCAGAACGCCGCCGGCACGGTGCAGGACGTCGCGTCGAGCGCCGCCGAGTCGGTGCAGGGCGCCGCGCAGTCGGCGGCCTCGGCCGTGCAGCAGGCGCCCGACACCGTCGTGCGCCAGACCCAGGGCAACCCGCTGGCGGCCGGGCTGATCGCCTTCGGTGTCGGTTGGCTGGTCTCCAGCCTCATGCCGGCGTCGGAGAAGGAGAAGCAGCTCGCGCAGCAGGCCGAGACCGCGGTCCGCGAGAACAAGGACGCGCTGCTCGCGCCGGCCAAGCAGGCCGCCCAGGAGATCGGTGACCAGCTGAAGCCGGCCGCCCAGCAGGCGGTCGAGGAGGTCAAGGCCACCGCGCAGGACGCCGCCCAGACGGTCAAGCAGGAGGGCCAGTCCGCCGCCCAGGACGTGCAGGGCCAGGCCCAGCAGTCCCGGGAGACGGTGCAGAGCCGCACCAGCTGAGCCGTTCCCTCCCTCGTACTGCGCCCCGCCGGGACTCCCCCGGCGGGGCGCAGTGCTGTCCGGGGCCGGTCCCCTCTTGGGGTGAGGCCGCGACGCCCCGGCTGCAGCCACCCGACGCGGAGGCCGACGTCCGAGAGGACGACGCCACCGGCGCGGGCCCCCGGGCACCGGCCGCCCGACCGAGGGAGCCCGCCCCGTGCCGACCGTGCTGGTCGCCGACGACGAGGACGACATCCGCGGCCTGGTCTGCCTCGCCGTCCGCCGGGCCGGGTGCACCGTCGTGGCCGAGACCGCCGACGGCTCGTCCGCGCTGACCGCCGCCCGCACCGACCCGCCGGACCTCGCCGTCCTCGACGTCTCCATGCCCGGAGCGACCGGCCTGGAGGTGTGCGCCGCCCTCCGGTCCGACCCGGCCACCGCCGCCGTCCGCGTGCTGCTGCTGTCGGCGGGCGCCTCCCCGGACGACGTCGCGAGCGGGCTGGCCGCCGGCGCCGACGACCACCTCGCCAAGCCCTTCTCGGTCGCGGGGCTGGTCGCCCGTGTCCGGGAGCTGACCTCCGGAGCCACCGCGTGACCGCCATCGACGCCACCCCCACCACCGATCCCGAGGTGGCGCGGCTGCGCAGGGAGAACGCGGCGCTGCGCGCGCAGATGCAGCACCGTGACGAGGAGCTCGAGGTCGCCACCCGCATGCTGCAGGCGCGAGCGCAGACGATGACCAGCGTCATCGACGCGGTCACCGAGCAGTCGATCATCGGCACCGACGTCGACGGCGTCGTCCGCGTCTGGAACCCGGGCGCCGAGAAGATGCTGGGCCTGCCCCGCGCCGACGTCGTCCGCCGCCGCTCGATCACCGAGTTCCACCTGCCCGAGGAGCTCGAGGAGGCCGGCGGCGGGCTGGCCGCGCTCGTCCGGACCGCGCAGGAGCACGGCAGCGACGTCCGCGACTGGACCTACGTCTCCGCCGCCGGAGAGGAGCTCACCGTCTCGGTGGCGGTGACCCCCCGCACCGACGACAGCGGCGCGCACGCCGGCTGGAACTTCGTCGGCACCGACATGACCGAGGTCCGCGCCACCGAGCGGATGAAGGACCAGTTCGTGAGCCTGATCAGCCACGAGCTGCGCACCCCGCTGAGCTCGATCCTCGGCTACCTGGAACTGGTCCTCGACGACCCCGACCAACCGCTGACCGACGAGCAGCGGCAGTACCTGACCACCGTGGAGCGCAACGCCCAGCGGCTGCTGCGCCTGGTCGGCGACCTGCTGTTCACCGCGCAGGTGGACGCCGGCCGGTTCAGCCTCCAGCCCGAGGACGTCGACCTGGTCGCAGTGGCCCGCGCCGCGGAGGACACCGCCCGGGTCACCGCCGCCGCGGGCGTCGAGGTGGTGGTGGAGGTTCCCGACGGCGACCTGACGGTCCGCGGGGACGCCGTCCGGCTCGGGCAGGCATGCGACAACCTGGTCTCCAACGCCGTCAAGTTCACCCCGCACGGCGGCCGCGTCACCCTCACCCTGCGGGCGGCCTGGCGCACACCGGAGGGCGCCGTCGTCGCCGGGGAGCAGCCGGGTGCCACCCCGGTCGCGCAGCTGGCGGTCAGCGACACCGGCATCGGCATCCCCGCCGGGGAGCAGGCGCAGCTGTTCGCGCGCTTCTTCCGCGCCTCGACCGCCCGCCGGCACGCGGTGCCGGGTGTGGGGCTGGGCCTGGCGATCACCAAGGCCATCACCACCGCCCACGGCGGCACGCTCGAGGTGGCCAGCACCGAGGGCCGCGGCACCACGTTCACCCTGACGCTGCCGCGCTGAGAGAGGACCCCGTCCTCCCCACCCCTCGGTGAAGGACCCCCTGCCCCCCACCGCTCGCACGCTCGCGGCGGGACCCTGCAGGGGACCGACACGGTCCTGCTGCGAGCCTCCCCGGGTGTGATCCCGCGGGAGGCTTGCGGCTTTCTTGCGGGAGGCGGGCGGGTGCCCTGCGGTTGCCCCCCGATCGTCGTCTGTGCCGCCGGAACACCCCGTTCCGGCCCCCCACACAGGAGACGCCCCGCATGAGCACCACCACCCGCACCACCACCCGCAAGGTCATCGGCTCCCTGGGCGTGATCGGCGCCGCCGCCGCCGTCGCCGGCCTGGGCACCTTCGGCGCCTTCACCGACTCCACCACCCCGGTCTCCACCCAGGTCACCGCCGGCAACGTCGACATCAACCTGACCCCCGCCGGCACCTCCATCCCGGTCACCACCAGCGCCTTCGTCCCCGGCGACTCGCTCAGCCGGGCGGTCACCCTCGCCAACATCGGCGACGCCGCGCTGTCCTCGGTCAACCTGACCGTCACCACCACCAGCCCGGCCAACATCCTGACCAGCGACAAGACCAACGGCCTGCAGCTGGCGCTGAAGTCCTGCTCGGTGGCCTGGACCGAGACGCTCACCGCCGCCGGCGCGCCGACCTACGCCTGCACCGGTGGCACCGAGCGCCTCATCGGCCAGGGCCCGGCGGTCGGCACCTTCGAGGTGACCAACGCCGCCAGCCTCACCGCCGGCGCCAAGGACCACCTGGTCTTCACCGTCTCGCTGCCCTCCGACGCCGGCAACGCCTTCCAGAAGCAGACCGCCGCGCTGAGCCTGACCTTCTCCGCCCTGCAGCGCACCGGCACCGCCCGCTGACCGACGCCCCCCGAGCCGACCGGAGAACCCCGCCATGACCGCCGTCCTCCCCCTCGCCGCACCGGGGCCGGCCCACCCACGGCCCCCCGCGGCCACCACCGGGCCCCTGCTCCGGCCGCTGGCCGCGGCCACCGGCCGCTGGCTGGTCCGGGCCCTGGTCGGCATCGCGGTCCTGGCCTTCGCCGGCCTGGCCATCGGCCCCCACGTCCTGGGCTACCGCACCCTGACCATGCTCACCGCCTCCATGGCCCCGGCCATCGACCCCGGCGACATCGTGGTCACCACGCCCCTGGCCGTCCAGGACGTCACCCCGGGCATGATCATCACCTACCACATCCCCATCGACGACCACCGCCTGGTCACCCACCGCGTCCTCTCCGTCGAGCACAACCCCGACGGCACCGTCGCCGTGCAGACCCAGGGCGACGCCAACGACCACCCCGACCCCTGGACCGCCGTCCTCCAAGGCGACACCGCCTACCAGGTCCAGGCCGTCATCCCCGAGGTCGGCCACGCCATCACCGCCCTGCGCACCCCCTGGCTCAGCCACCTGCTCGTCTACGGCGCCCCCACCCTCCTGGCCGGCTGGCTCCTGCTCACCATCTGGCGCCCCACCACCGACACCCACACCGACACCCACCAGGACCAGCCATGACCACCGCGCTCGTCGTCGACGCCGAGGCGGCCGACCGCGCCCGCGTCGCTGGGCTCCTGGCCGTCACCGGCTGGGCGGTGCACGAGGCCCCGTCCACGCACGAGGCACCGGCCCTGGCCCGCCGGCTGGACCCCGACCTCGTCGTGATCGACCTGGCTCCCGACGGGGAGGGGCCGGTCCTGCTGCGCCGGCTCCGGCTGGCCGGCTGCCGCGCCCACCTGCTCGTGGTCGCCGGCGACACCGTCACCGCCGAGGACCGCGCCGCCGCCCTGCGGGCCGGCGCCCTGGCCTGCCTGGCCAAGCCGGTCGACGCCGGCCTCCTGCTCACCGCGCTCCGCCGCCGGGCGGCCACCCGGCCGCCGGCAGCGCTGCAGGCCATCAGCGAGGTGGCCGACCTCCATGACGACGACGTGGACGCCGACCTCATGGACCGGCTGCAGGAGCTCTACGCCACCGCCCTGCCCGACCGGCTCACCGCCATCAGCGACGGCGCACGGTCCGGCGACGCGACGGCGCTCGCGTGGGCCTCGGCCACCCTCGCCGGGACCAGCGCCCAGCTGGGCCACCCGGAGGTCGCCGCGGTGTGCCGCGCGATCGCGCAGGACGCCCGGCGCGGGGTCCTCGCCCACCACCTGGTCCTCGAGCTGCAGGCCGTCGCCGGCGCCTGAAGAAGGACCCCCTGCCCCCCACCGCTCGCACGCTCGCGGCGGGACCCTGCAGGGGACCGACACGGTCCTGCTGCGAGCCTCCCCGGGTGTGATCCCGCGGGAGGCTTGCGGCTTTCTTGCGGGAGGCGGGCGGGTGCCCTGCGGTTGCCCCCCGATCGTCGTCTGTGCCGCCGGAACACCCCGTTCCGGCCCCCCACACAGGAGACGCCCCGCATGAGCACCACCACCCGCACCACCACCCGCAAGGTCATCGGCTCCCTGGGCGTGATCGGCGCCGCCGCCGCCGTCGCCGGCCTGGGCACCTTCGGCGCCTTCACCGACTCCACCACCCCGGTCTCCACCCAGGTCACCGCCGGCAACGTCGACATCAACCTGACCCCCGCCGGCACCTCCATCCCGGTCACCACCAGCGCCTTCGTCCCCGGCGACTCGCTCAGCCGGGCGGTCACCCTCGCCAACATCGGCGACGCCGCGCTGTCCTCGGTCAACCTGACCGTCACCACCACCAGCCCGGCCAACATCCTGACCAGCGACAAGACCAACGGCCTGCAGCTGGCGCTGAAGTCCTGCTCGGTGGCCTGGACCGAGACGCTCACCGCCGCCGGCGCGCCGACCTACGCCTGCACCGGTGGCACCGAGCGCCTCATCGGCCAGGGCCCGGCGGTCGGCACCTTCGAGGTGACCAACGCCGCCAGCCTCACCGCCGGCGCCAAGGACCACCTGGTCTTCACCGTCTCGCTGCCCTCCGACGCCGGCAACGCCTTCCAGAAGCAGACCGCCGCGCTGAGCCTGACCTTCTCCGCCCTGCAGCGCACCGGCACCGCCCGCTGACCGACGCCCCCCGAGCCGACCGGAGAACCCCGCCATGACCGCCGTCCTCCCCCTCGCCGCACCGGGGCCGGCCCACCCACGGCCCCCCGCGGCCACCACCGGGCCCCTGCTCCGGCCGCTGGCCGCGGCCACCGGCCGCTGGCTGGTCCGGGCCCTGGTCGGCATCGCGGTCCTGGCCTTCGCCGGCCTGGCCATCGGCCCCCACGTCCTGGGCTACCGCACCCTGACCATGCTCACCGCCTCCATGGCCCCGGCCATCGACCCCGGCGACATCGTGGTCACCACGCCCCTGGCCGTCCAGGACGTCACCCCGGGCATGATCATCACCTACCACATCCCCATCGACGACCACCGCCTGGTCACCCACCGCGTCCTCTCCGTCGAGCACAACCCCGACGGCACCGTCGCCGTGCAGACCCAGGGCGACGCCAACGACCACCCCGACCCCTGGACCGCCGTCCTCCAAGGCGACACCGCCTACCAGGTCCAGGCCGTCATCCCCGAGGTCGGCCACGCCATCACCGCCCTGCGCACCCCCTGGCTCAGCCACCTGCTCGTCTACGGCGCCCCCACCCTCCTGGCCGGCTGGCTCCTGCTCACCATCTGGCGCCCCACCACCGACACCCACACCGACACCCACCAGGACCAGCCATGACCACCGCGTCCGGCACACCTTGCGGATCCCTTGCGGATGCGTCGCGGGGATCCTGCGGCCGGCCCGGCACAGTCGATCTCGACACGGACCTGGCAGACCCCCCTGCCCGGCGTGGAGGAAGGGGAGGCCCGGCGATGATCGTCCGCCGCGCAGTCACGGTGCTCGCCACCGCGACCCTGATGGTGCTGGGCGGGCAGCAGCTCGCCGGCGCCGCCTTCGGCGACAGCGCATCCGTGGCCACCACGGTCGGCACGCTCACCGTCGCCCCGGTCACCGGCCTGAGCGCCACGGCGCCCTGCACGCTGACCACGACGACCACCACCACCACGACGCGGAAGGCGGCCGACGGCACCGTCATCGGCCAGTCCACGGTGACGGAGTCCTCCTCCACCACGGTCACCACGCCGGTCCGGAGCTACCCGCCGGCCTCGACAGAGACGACCACCAACCCGGACGGGACGACCACCACCACGACCCGGCAGACCACCCAGGACACCACCGTGTCGGGCGTGGCCACCTGGCAGCGGAGCACGACCCCGAACGTCACCAGCTACACGCTGACCATCCCCGGCCCCGCGCCGTACTCGGCAGACCTCGGTGACACGACCCAGTTCACCTACGCGCCGATCTCGATCGACCAGAACTACACGCTGCCGATCACCGTCACGGCGCGGACGTCCTACGGCTGGGCGGCGAACGCCACGGTGATGGTGTCCACCTGCCGGCAGTGATCCCCTCGGACACACGACGGCGGGCCCGGACCTGATCAGGTCCGGGCCC